>DATKXL010000182.1:0-14950 GCA_035529055.1 Bacteroidales bacterium | reverse complement strand
TACTGAAAAGATCAGAAGTGATCTTGATAACAACTGGGTGGTTGTTGCCGAGGCAATTCAGACTATACTTCGCAGAGAAGGCTATCACAAACCGTATGAAGCCCTTCTGGATCTGACAAGGACCAATCAAAAGATTACAAGTGAATCTATTCATAAGTTCATCGAGAATCTCGATATAAGCGATGAAGTGAAAGCGGAACTGCAAGCAATAAGTCCATTTAATTTTACCGGCTACTAACATTAACAGGTTAAAATGAATAAAGCAAGGCTGTTGCTGAAGTACATCGCACCATACAAGTGGTCCGCATTCAAAAATGTCATCTATAATATCCTGAGTGCAATATTTGCTCTTGTTTCATATACACTGGTAATTCCTTTCCTTAAGATCTTATTCGATAATGTTGAGGTTGTGACGGATCCGGGGGTGTTTCAGCTCAATCTGGATTATCTTGGCGCATTCAGCAAGTATTATTTATCTGAATTTATTGCCACATATGGAAAAACCGGTGCCCTTCTTCTTGTAAGCCTTATTGTTGTCATTGCAAGTCTGTTTAAAAATAGCTTTATTTTTCTGGCCAACAACAGCATGGCGTATATCAGGTCGTGCACTGTACGCGATCTGAGAAAAAAAATGTACGACAAAGTCTTACGACTACCACTCTCTTTTTTTACAGATGCCCGGAAAGGTGATGTAATGACAAGGATCTCAAACGATGTCCAGGAGATTGAAATCTCCGTAATGTCATCTTTGACAATGTTATTCAGAGATCCGCTCTACATATTGATTTTTGTAATTTACCTGTTTGTAACCAGTGTGCCACTGACACTGTTTGCTCTGCTTCTTCTTCCTGTCAGCGGCTGGCTAATCGGAAGGGCCAGTCGTACGCTCCGTTCTTCCTCCCTTATCGGACAACAACATCTTGGACGGCTTCTTTCAGTTGTTGAAGAATCACTTACGGGTTTGAGAATAATCAAGGGATTCAATGCCGAGGAGAAAATGACAGAACAGTTCAGGCAAACTAATGAGAAGTACTCAAAAGTATTTAAAAGGGTAATCCGCAAAGCTTATCTGGCTTCTCCTATCAGTGAGTTCCTTGCGACTATTGTTGTTATGATACTTATGTATTTTGGAAGCATACTTGCACTTCAGGGAACCGGCAATATGACATCTGATAAGCTGATCGCTTTCCTTATCGTCTTTTCCCAGATAATTCAACCCGCCAAAAACATAACCACAGCATGGTTCAGCATCGAAAAGGGTATGGCATCGGTTGACCGGATTGATCAGGTTTTTGGTGCAGAAGAGAAGATCATTGAAAAGAGAGATGCCCTTCCGGTCAGTGGATTTAGAGAGTCGATCGAGTTCAAAGGCGTATGGTTTGCCTATTACAATGTGCCTGTTTTGCGCGATATAAACCTGAAAATATTTAAAGGTCAGACTGTTGCAATTGTGGGCAAGTCGGGAGCGGGAAAATCCACCATTGCCGATCTTCCTCCCAGGTTCATGGATGTTGACAAGGGGTCAATCCTGGTTGACGGAGTGGATGTCCGCGACCTGAAGATTAAAGACCTTCGCTCTCTTATGGGCATCGTCAGTCAGCACCCGATACTTTTTAATACTACTTTCACAGAGAATATTGCCTTTGGAGTTGATTCTGCAGAGATGGAAAAAGTAGAGTACGCTGCAAGGATAGCAAATGCCCATGATTTTATTGTTGAAACAGAAGCAGGTTATAATAGTTTTGTCGGAGAATCGGGCAATAAGCTCAGCGGGGGGCAAAGGCAAAGGATCAGCATAGCCAGGGCTATAATGGCTAATCCACCGATCCTGATACTTGATGAAGCAACATCCGCTCTTGATACTGAATCTGAAAGACTTGTACAGGATGCTATCCTGAAGCTGATGGAGAACAGAACTTCTGTGGTCATTGCTCATCGTCTTTCAACGATACAACATGCCGACGTAATTGTCGTTCTTGACGAAGGAAGAATTGTGGAAACAGGTACGCACCAGGAGCTTATGAACATAAAAGATGGTTTTTATTACAAACTACGCAGTTTTCAGGCCATCTGATATCCTGGCCCCTATTGCAGAATTGATTTAAGAGACTGATGAGAGTTATAAGATTTAATATATTTAAAACATGGTTGTTGATTATTGGTCTGATCCCTATTTTATCATTTCCTTCCTTGGCACAAATTGATTTCACTTATCTGTCACACTATTACTACCTGAAGGGAAAAGATGCAGTTGCACTCGGAAGCAACTGGAAGGATCCGGGATTTGATTATTCTGCCTGGCCGGCAGGAAATGCTCCCTTCCGGTATGGTGACGGAACAGGAGGAACAGAGCTTACAGATATGATGAATAGCTATACAACCCTTTATCTGAGATCAACTTTCATATGCACTAATAAAGACCTTATAAAGGAATTGACTCTGCTTGTGGATTATGATGACGGTTTTATTATCTGGATCAACGGAGTTGAAGTTCTGCGACGTAATGCTCCCTCATTTCCATCATACAATTCTGTTGCAACAGCCAATCATGAAGCCGGTACAGGCGAGCAATTTAAAGTTGATGCTGCACCTTTAAATCTTATAGATGGTACCAATACTATTGCTGTTCAGGGTTTTAATGTAAGTCTTACCAGTTCCGATTTCTATTTCGACCTGTCGGTAAGCGCCGAACAGGATCTTCCCATGATAGTTGATCCTGTGGGAATAGATATCTCCGTTGAGTCGGGTTTCTTTGAGGCCCCTTTCAGTGTTGTTCTGACATCTGCCGATCCAACTGTACAGATTGTTTATACCCTTGACGGAAGCAATCCTCAAAATTCTGCCTATAGTATTACCTCCGATTCTCCGGTATTATTACAGATTGATCCGTCTAGTACTTCAGGAAGAGCTGCTACACCTGCCGTCGTATTAAGAGCTTCAGTTACCAGACCTGGATACAAACCATCCATACCCGCTTCCAGAACCTATATTTTTCTGGACAAAGTTAAGAATCAGACCTGGCCGGGGGGAAACTGGCCAAACTATAATATCAATGGTCAGATTATCGATCTTGCGATGGATAACGAAATTGTAAATGATCCTGATTACTCCGGGCAGATCGATGGTGCCCTTACGGCAATCCCCTCAATATCTGTTATCACTGATATGAAAAACCTTTTTGATCCGGCTTCAGGAATTTATGTAAATGCTTTTGGGCATGGAATAAACTGGGAAAAAGAGTGCAGTGTGGAGTTGATCCAGCCTGATGGCACCGGGGGATTCAATGTGAACGCAGGTCTGAGGATCCGGGGAGGGTGGAGTCGTCACGATGAGTTCCCAAAGCACTCATTCCGACTCTTCTTCAGGGAGGAATATGGTAACGACAAACTCCGTTTCCCTCTCTTCGGAAATGAGGGTGTTGACCAGTTCGATAAGATAGATTTGCGCACCGAGCAGAATTATGCATGGAGCAACGGTTTTGCAAGTAATTCTTTCGTAAGAGAAGTCTTCTCGCGCGACAGCCAGAGGGATATGGGTCAACCTTATACCAGAAGCCGTTATTACCACCTTTACCTTAACGGGATGTATTGGGGTCTTTATCAGACCCAGGAAAGATCAGAAGCCAGGTATGCTCAGTCTTACTTCGGAGAAAGCGAGGATGAATATGATGTTGTGAAGGTCAACACCGAAGACGGGTATAATATCGAGGCAACTGACGGAACTCTTGACTCATGGCAGGTTTTATGGAATATGTGCCAGAAAGGCTTTGCATCCAATGCTGATTATTTCAGGATCGAAGGCAGGAATCAGTATGGAAAGCCTGTGAAAGGGGGTAAGATAATGGTCGATCTTGACAATCTGATAGATTTTATGATGGTTATTTTCTATACAGGTAATTTTGATTCTCCCACAGCATCATTCATGCAAAACAAGGGATCGAATAATTTTTATGCAATTGATAACAGGGAAGATAATTCCAAAGGGTTTACCTTTTATGTGCATGATGCCGAACATTCACTTTTTGATGAAGCTCATAGTCCGGGTATCGGATTACATGAAGACAGGGTTAACATTGGCACAAGGACCGATAACATGCGGATGCAGGTAAATGATTTTATAAAGTTCCATCCCCAATGGATTCACTTCAAACTGTCTGCTAATACCGAATACCGTATAAGATTTGCTGACAGAGCTTATAAACACCTTTCTGAAGGAGGCGTTTTCTCGCCTGAAAACTCACTGGAACGGATCAATAAACGGATAAATGAAGTTGATCTGCCAATAATAGCAGAATCAGCACGATGGGGTGACGCTAAAACAGTTGGCAGTTTTCCTTATAATAAAAACGAACACTGGTTGCCGGAGATTAATAAGATACGGAATAAGTTTATCCCTTACAGAACTGATATCGTGAAAGGACAGCTCAGGCAAGCAGGCCTCTACCCAGCAATAAATGCTCCAGTTTTATCAGGTACAGAAGGCGAAATAATAAAAACAGATGTTGTGCTCACTTCACCGGTGGCAGTAAATATAAAAAACCCTAACGGCTCAGGAACGATATATTATACTCTCAACGGTATTGATCCGCGCAGTACAGGCGGTGTTGCATATTCAGAATCTCTCTTTTCAACAAGGGATATAATACTGCCGGTAAATGCATCAGCTCTGATCAAAGCGAGAGTTTTTTCAGGAGGTCAATGGAGTGCTTTGAAGCAGGTAAATTTTATCAGACAGCAGGATGACTTCTCGAAGCTAAAAGTCACTGAATTGCACTATCATCCACCTGACCACATAGTCGGAACAGATACTACTGATGGCAAAGATCTTGAATTCATTGAATTTAAAAATACAGGCCAAAATGCAATTAATCTGACCGGATTGGCTTTGGATTCTGCTGTGCACTACCAGTTTCCTGATAACATACTGTTGGCTCCAATGCAGTTTTATGTTATCGCTTCAAAACCTTCAAAGTTTTATAATTATTATGGACTGATAGCTTCGGGTAACAGTCAGGGTAACTACTCAAATGCAGGAGAGGAGGTGCTTCTTAAAGATGCCTCAGGTAACAGTGTTATTAATTTTATTTACGAGGACTCCTCACCGTGGCCCACACTGGCTGATGGCGATGGATATTCGCTCTCTTCCGCAGAGATAAATCCCTCAGGTGATCCATCAAATGTTTCTTACTGGACCACATCCGTAATCAAAGGGGGAACACCTTTCTCTGATAATGTGCTTAATAATGAGGAAACTCCTGAATTACCTTCTGATGGAAAATTAATTGCATATCCCAATCCGACAACCGGCATTCTCACAATTCGTTTTGCAGCGGAAGAGGTGATCAGTAATATTGAATTGATCCTTACCGACATTACCGGGAAAAGGGTGAAATATCTTTCCACCGGCAATCCCGGTATGGTCGATCTGGCTTCTTCTGGTCTTCCGGCGGGGATTTATATTCTGCATCTTAACTCATCAAAATATAAGGCAAGATTAAGGATAATACTTTTGAGGTAACAATATTTTTAATAATTAGATCTATGAATAAACGATTCATCTTAAGTCTTATAGCTGTCATTCTTTTAACAATAACTTTAACTGCCCAGAAGCAGAAGGCGAAACACACTTTTGCCCTTGGGACCTCGGAATTCCTTCTTGATGGAATTCCGCTCCAGATCATAAGCGGGGAAATGCATCCCGCAAGAATACCTGCTGAATATTGGCGGCACAGAATTCAGATGGCCAAGGCGATGGGGTGTAATACCATTGGTGTATATATTTTCTGGAACTATCATGAATCAGAAGAGGGTGTATTCGATTTTACAACGGCCAATCACAACCTTGGTGAATTCTTTAAGATAGTACAGGATGAGGGAATGTGGCTGCTGGTAAGGCCCGGCCCGTATGTCTGTGCAGAATGGGAACTGGGTGGTCTGCCTCCTTATCTTCTCAGGATACCGGATATCAAACTGAGATGTATGGATCACCGCTATATGGCAGCAGTTGAGAGATATATAGCCAGGATGGCAACTGAACTGAAACCATGGCTGATAACCAGCGGTGGTCCCATTCTGATGCTACAGGTTGAAAATGAATATGGGAGCTACGGTAATGACAGGATTTATATGTCGAGACTAAAGGATTTATGGATTGAGAATGGTATTGATATTCCTTTCTTTACGGGTGACGGCCCCACGGAGTATATGCTGGAGGCCGGTACTCTGCCGGGTTGCGCAGTAGGACTTGATTCAGGCAGCAAACCCGAACACTTTGAACTTGCAGGTAAAATGAATCCGGGTGTACCTGTTTTCAGCAGTGAGACATACCCCGGATGGCTTACTCACTGGGGCGAAAAATGGGCTCGACCTGATACTGCCGGATTATTAAAAGAGATAAGATTCCTTATGGACAATAAGAAATCATTCAACTTTTATGTCATTCACGGCGGAACAAATTTTGGTTATACTTCCGGAGCTAATTCAGGTGGAAAAGGTTACGAACCTGATGTCACGAGCTATGACTACGATGCTCCCATCGACGAACAGGGCAAGCCAACACCCAAGTATATGGCCCTCAGGAAACTGATAGGATCTTATCTCCCAAAAGGGAAAAAACTTCCTGATATCCCTGAACCTGTGCCTGCCTTTGAAATACCGGCAATTGGTGTGGCTGTTTTTACATCTGTCTGGGATAACCTTCCACTACCCGTAAATTCTATTCAGCCGAAACCATTTGAAGCATATAATCAGGATTATGGTTTTATCCTCTATAGTACTGAACTGATAGGTCATAAAAAGGGTAAGTTAACTGTTACTGACCTGCATGATTATGCCATTGTATTCTTAAACGGCGAATATATCGGTACACTTGACAGAAGAGAGGGGATAAACACAATCGATATCCCGGAAAGCAAAGTTGAAGTTCCGGTTCTGGAAATATTTGTGGAAGCAATGGGCAGAATAAACTTTGCCCAGCATTTAATTGACAGGAAAGGTATTACCGACAGGGTCACACTGAATGGCATGACATTAATGAACTGGAAGGTTTATAACCTGCCCATGGATAATAAATTTATTTACGACCTGAGATCCACAGGTAAAAACCTGGGCAAAAGAGGGATCTTTTTTAAAGCTAACTTTTTTATCGGAAAGCCATCCGATACGTTTTTTGATATGTCAAACTTAAAGAAGGGTCTGGTTTGGATAAACGGGCATAACCTCGGACGATACTGGGAGATAGGGCCACAGAAAAGATTATATTGTCCGGCATCGTGGATGCGTGAAGGTGCAAATGAGATCATGGTTTTTGATATGCATCAGACAAAACCAGCACTGGTCTTCGGATTCAAGACAATGGAATAGCAGTATCTGATTTGTGCTTGCTGGGAGAGTATCCGAATTGAATTTTAAAAAGTCTGCTGAAATATTTAACATCTGAAAAGCCTGTTTTATATGCTGCCTCAGATACATTATATCCATTTTCAAGAAACCTTACAGCAATATTCATTTTCTTCTTCCTGATAAAGTCAATAGGACTTGATCCTGTCAGTCCTTTTATCTTATTGTACATAACAGTCCGACTAATATTACAGTGTTCCGCAAGATCATTTATTGCAATGTCTCCGGTATAATTTTCCTCGACGAATGATATGATATTTCTAAGGAATTCACTATCTTTGGAATTGATTTTCAGAGTGTCGGACTCACCGGCTTTATCATAAAGGAAAAACTTAAGGACCTTTGCCCTCTGGTTTATCAGATTGGATGCAACACTCTTTAAATATTCCATATTGAATGGCTTTACAATATAGGCTTCAGCCCCGGTCTCTATTCCTGTTATCTGATCCCTGAGATCAGTTTTTGATGTAACCATAATTATCGGTATATGACTAGTCGTAAAATCACCTTTCAGCAGTCTGGTCATTTCAATTCCGTCCATCATGGGCATTTTAATATCTGTAATTATCACATCGGGATTCATGGTTTTTGCCAGATGAAGACCTTCTTCACCATTCTTTGCACCAATGCAGGTAAGGATTGATTTCAATGACTGGCAGATGTAATTCAGGATCTCATGATTATCTTCAACAATAAGAGCCATATACTTTCCTGAGGATTCTGCAACAAGTTGGTCATCTTCTTCTTCAGGATGGTCATAAATTTCTCCGATATGAACAAATCCGTCATCTGTTGAATTTGATTCACCGTACTCAGTATTTTCAGCAGCAGGAAAGTGGCTGTTGCCTTTTAAAAGCCTGATAGTAAATGTACTGCCCTTGCCGACAGTTGAAGAAATAAGTATATCCCCTTTATGTAACCTGGCAAGTTCATAGGCTAAGGATAAACCTATTCCTGTCCCGGCAAGCTCCTGAGTGCTCAATATTGTGTATCTGGTAAAAATATCGCCAAGGTTCTTCTGAGGAATGCCGGGTCCTTCATCCGCAACAGATATGTCAAGTGAATTGTGTTTCTCAGTTTCCTCTATGCTTACTGATACCCGTTTCCCTGTATCAGTGAATTTAATGGCGTTTGATATAATATTATAAATAATCGTATCCAGTTTATGGGGATCAGCGAAGATTTTAAAAGTATCAAACCTGGAAATGAAAGTGTATGTGATCCCTTTATGTTTGGCAAGAGGACAGAAACTCTCAAATATCTCCCTGGTAAATGTCACCAGATCAATTTCCCTCACCTTCAATATCATTTTATTATTCTGAACTTTTCTGAAATCCAGAAGCTGATTTGTTAGATGAAGCATTCTTTTTACGTTTTTAAGCATGATCTCCATCTGTAGTCTTTTCATATGAGAAATGTCTCTGTCAGCAAGCATATCTTCAAGTGGTCCCATAATAAGTGTGAGAGGTGTTCTGATCTCATGGGAAATATTTGTGAAAAACTGAAGTTTCAGTTCATTAACCTTCTTCTCTATTGCAAGAGCATTTTTGTATCTGTTTATTCTTGTTAAGGCCTTGTAGGTTAAGATTATAATCAATAAAATGATTGCCGCATAAAACAGATAAGCAGGTATAGTTTTCCACCACGGGGGGGCAATCAGGATATTCAGCACCCTTTCATGAGATTCCGGTTTCCCGTCCTGTTGAACTAATTTTACCCTGAAAATATATTTCCCGGGTGACAGGTTAGTATAGGTAGCCCGGTGTTGATTTCCCACATTGTTCCAGGTTTCTTCAAAATTATCAAGCTTATATGAGTACTGACTCTTATCAGTTTCAAAAAAGTCAAGAGCAGAATAATCAATGCTGAAACTGGATTGAAAATAGCGGAGCGATATCTCGTCAGAGAATGAGATACTCTTCTTTAAAGGAGAATTTTTTTGATTTATAGGTACTTCTTTATTGAAAAGCAGAAATTTGGTTAGTTCTATATGTGTCTCAATCTCGTTTGGTAACAGGTTCTCAGGCCTGACAACCTCAAATCCAAGGTACCCGCCAAATATCAGAGATCCATCCTTTCGTCTGAAGCATGTGTTTTCAGAAAAATTATTGAACCCCAGACCATTAAAGCTATTGTAAATTTCTATATTCCCATTTTGGGGATTTAGACGGATCAATCCGCTCTCGGTGCTCAACCAGATGTTACTCTCATTGTCCTCGAGTATTCCGAAAATTATTCCATATCCCGGCCTGGTTTCCGGTTTATAATGTTTGAATGAAGCATTCTGTCCGTCTAATTCTTCAAGTAGATCAACACCTCCTCCGAAAGTGCCGAACCAGAGTTTCCCTCCCGAGTCTTCAAACATATGAATTACATCATTGTAAATAAGGCTTTTATCATTTAATGGATTCCGGAGAAATATTCTGAAATGATAATTGCCGGATTCAATATTTCCCCTTTCCAGAAGATTAAGTCCAAAAGTTGTGGCTACCCATAAATTACCGGATGAATCAATTATTAGATGCCTGATAAGATTACTTGACAGGTTACTGTTCTGCTGGTTGATCCTGGTAAATTTCAAATCTTTTTCATAGGGATTTTTTATGAGATTAATGCCATTTCCATAAGTGCCAATCCAGATATTATTCATCTTATCCTGGCAAATTGAATAGATATTATTGTTCCCCAGGCTTAATGAATCACTCTCCGAAAACTCAAACCGTCTGAATCGGATATCACCGTAATTATCAGAAGTATTGTTTAAAGGTTCGGTTGTTACCGATAAGCCATACCCTTTTGAGCCAATCCAGAGATACCCTTTATTGTCATTGAAAATGGAATAAGTAATATTTCTGTATGATTCATGTCCTAAGCCTGGCAGGGTCAGGAATACTTTGCGCTGGTAAAGCGTACTGTCAAAAAGATGAAGTCGTCCTGCTTTTGTAGCCACCCAGAGGAAATTGTTTTGATCTTCATAAATTGCTCTGGCCACGTTATCAAGAACATCCACCCGTTCCTTTTCGGGAAGATAATGTTCAAATGCGGTGTTTCTTGGAATGATTTTCTCAATACCTCCAAGAACCTGACCTGTTCCAAGCCAAAGCTGTCCTGCTTTATCTTCAGTGATGCAGTGAACTATATTTGATGAAATCGTATTAGGGTCCTTTGGATCATTTCTGAAGAATTCAAAAAGATCTTTTTTCCTGTTATAAAGAGCCAGTCCACTGCCATGAAGTCCGATCCACAGATTATTCTGACTATCCTCATAGAATTGCGGCCTTTCAAGGTCCGTAAGAGGTTTTATTTCCTCAGGAGTCAGGATATAGTACTTCGATTGCTGATTGATCAGATCAAATCTTGTTACCCCGAATTCAACAGCTGTCAGCCAGATCTGGTTGTACCGGTCTGCATAGATTCTGCTGAGGTTTCTCCCGTGAAACTTAATCTGTTTCCATCGTGTCCTTGCAGTATCTGAAATCATTACCCCATCACCTTCAAAACCGGCAATCACCTGTCCGCTTTTTGTAAGATACAATTGCGTAATCCTGTCTGATTTTAATTCAGATGTATTTTTTGTTGTTATTTCCCTCGAAATCCCGGATGTTTTATTATTGACTAGTATTCCATTATCTTCAGTGCCAAACCATATTTCATCTCGTGTTTCACAAACAGATGTAAATGAGGTGTTTATAAATTGATTTTTGAAAACCAGGTCAGAGTTAGTTATGTGTTCTTTTTGAATGTAGCTTATACCTTTTTTCGTTCCAATCCAGATATTCCCCCCCGAATCTGAATGTATGAATCTTATATTGTTATCAGTTATTGAGTTATTTGCGTTATTAAGGAATTGCCTTATTTTATAGGTGTTGTTTGAAGGATCATATTCAAGATAGAAGAGACCTGAAACAGATGATCCGAGGAAAATCTTGTCATCAGAGTATTGAAGGAAAATATGCATGGCTCCGTCTCTGATCTCATTGCCTTCATAAAAAGGTATTGAGGAAAACATCTCAGCCTCGGGGTTGAAGAAATGATAATAGCCGTCATAGGTTTCCAACCAGATGAATCCTCTGCGATCTTCCCAGAGCTTTATTACTCTGTTATTTGTAAAATTTGTCGGGTTTTCAGGACTGCTTCTGAATATTTTAAATTCATATCCGTCGTACCTGTTAAGCCCATTCATTGTACCAATCCACATGAACCCCTTGCTGTCGAAAAGAATGCTGAACCCGGTATTCTGGGATAAACCCTCCTCCGAACCCATATGCTCAAACCGGAAAATATTCTGCGAGTCACCTTCGAAAGGGAGGAGAATCAGAATTACTGTAAGAGATATTTTAAGAAAGAATCTCATAGGAAGTGCATCTTTGACAAAATTAGCATAAACAATCACATTTTTAGGTGATTTATCTACCAAAATCTGATAAATTATCTACCTCCCGATGAGACTGAAAGATGTAACTTCGATTAAATATCCTAACCCAGATTGATTTATGAAAAAAATGCTGTTATTCCTCATTCTTATTCCGGGATTCATCAGAGCTGAATCTCCGAATGGGTGGATCAATATTACTGATCATGGGGCAGACCCGACCGGAAGAATAAAATGCACAGAAATAATTAACAATCTGATTGAAACAATGGCGGGTAAAGGAGGAGGTACTTTATTCTTTTCTGCAGGCACCTTTCTTACAGGTCCTGTTATATTGAAAAGCAATATTACACTTTATCTTGATGCAGGTTCCGTAATTAAATTTTCCGATGATTTTGACGATTACCTTCCTATGGTACAATCGAGATGGGAAGATGTTAGAGTAAAGAACTTTAAATCACAGATATATGCGTACCAGTGTGAAAATATTGCCATTCGTGGTGATGGCCATCTGGAGGGCCAGGGTAAAAAATGGTGGGACTTTATGAGAAGTGTTAATTCAAAACAGCCGGTAAATAATAAATGGCAGGAGATCTTTAAAAAGGAGAATACCGAACTTCTTGCGAAGAATGCATATATTACCACTAAAAATAATTTTCTGAGACCACCGATGGTAACAACATATGAATGCAAAAATGTTTTGATTGAGGGTGTCAGCTTTTCAAATCCACCGTTCTGGACAATCATGCCGGCCTTTTCTGACAATATTACAATTACAGGAATAACCATTGAGAATCCGGGAAATTCTCCGAATACTGATGGGATAGACCCTTCATCATGCCGGAATGTCCATATATCGAATTGTCATATTACAGTTGGTGATGATTGTATAGTTATAAAATCGGGGAGGGATGAGGATGGACGTGCTGCGGGGATGCCGACTGAGAATATTACAATAACCAATTGCACAATGCTCAAGGGCCATGGAGGGGTGGTAATTGGCAGTGAGATGAGCGGAGGGGTAAAAAGAGTTACCATATCAAACTGCGTTTTTGAAGGAACCGATATAGGAATAAGAATTAAAACCATGCGGGGGAGAGGAGGTCTTGTTGAGGATATCCGTGTATCAAATGTTACAATGTTCAATATATTGAATGAAGGAATACTCATTACGCTTCGTTATCAGCCTACGCAGCCTGAAACTTTGTCGGAAAGAACCCCCGCAGTCAGTAATGTTCAGCTTTCCAATATTAATATTAGGGGAGCTATGCGGCCAATTGCTGTTTATGGACTTGAAGAGAGGGATGTTATGCAAATCTCATTTAATGACTTGTCGATATTTTCCAGAAAGGGTATTCTTCTCGAGAATGCAAACGGAGCTGCTTTTCATGATATAAAAATGACAATAAGTGAAGGGAGTCCTCTGGAGGCAAAAGACTCAAAAAAAATTAACTGGGATATGATATCGGTAAGCATGCCTTTGGATGACGTACCTTATCTGAAGCTTATGAATTGCAAGGATGTGAAAGTGACAAATTGTTACCAGACAGAACCAATAAAGATTTTTCTTTCTGAAGACGAAAAATGTGATGGTATCTATATAGTTAACAACATATTACCCGGCACTGTCCTGCTGAATAATAACAAAGGGAAAAATATCGTGACTCATAATAATGTTACAGGAAAATTATTCTAACCCATTAATTAAAACTTTATGAAAAAAATTCTGATGTATTGCAGTTTTGTCTTTCTGCTCATGATGTTGCTTCCGCTGACATCGTTTGCGCAGGTTGCCAGAACTATTACAGGGAAGGTCACCGACCCAGGCGGTATGGCCTTACCCGGAACGAATATTGTCGTTCAGGGCACCTCAACAGGGGTCCAGGCTGACGCAAACGGAAATTACCAGATCTCTGTTGAAAATCCGGCAAATGCCATTCTTGAGTTCTCATTTATAGGCTACGCAAAACAGCAGGTGCCTGTGAGAAACCTGAGTACTATAAATGTTGTTCTTCAGGAAGAATATATCGGATTAAATGAACTGGTGGTCGTTGGATATGGAACGGTCAGAAAGAAAGACCTTACCGGATCGGTTGCATCCATCAAATCGACAGAGATAACCAAGACAGCAACCAACAATGCTCTTCAATCCATGCAGGGAAAGATAGCAGGCCTTGATATTACGAAGACCAGTGGCGAATCCGGATCCGGAATTCGCATAGATCTGAGAGGTAATCGTTCCATTAATGCTTCAAATACTCCACTCTTTCTAGTTGACGGGATAGAATATGGTTCAACTCTCGATCTCAATGCCAGTGATATTCAGTCAATTGAGGTACTGAAAGATGCCTCTTCAACCGCAATATACGGAACAAGAGGGGCTAACGGGGTTGTAATAATCACAACCAAGAAGGGCCTTTCAGGCGCTGCTGCCGGAAAATCAAGAGTGACCATCAATTCTTACTTGTCTTTTAACAGCCCAACAAATCTTCCGAAGATTATGAGCGTTGAGCAGGACTATCTCTTGATCGCGGAGCGTCAGCGTTACAATGCCGAAAAAGGCACTGCTGCGTGGGGCACAACAAATTTAAGCAGTTACACTCCGGAAATCGTGCTTTCGAACATTATAAGTGCACCCTATGAAAAATCGGTTTACCAGCTTTATAATGAAGGCGGAGTGAACTGGTTCGACCTGATCCTTCGCAATAGCCTGACACATAATCATGAAATTGCATTATCAGGAGGCGACGCCAAAACCTCTTTTGTTATATCACTTGGATATATGAACGAGCAGGGTTTATTACGAAATGATATGCTGAGCAGGTACAATGGAAGAATCAACCTTGACCATAAAATTAAAAGCAACCTGACTGTCGGCGCCAATCTGCAATATACCTTCCGGAATTGGGACAGAAGGGATGATAATGTTTATTCTCAGTTAATTAAGATGCACTCAATGGCACAGCCATATCTGGCTGATGGCACTATTCTTGACAGACCATCCGAACTGGCAATAAGCCATACAAACCCTCTTTTGAACGAAGTACCGGGATACTATAAAAACAATACCCAGAGCAACAGACTTTTCGGAAATCTGTTCCTGGAATGGGAATTGCTGAAGGGCCTGAAGTTTAAGTCAGTATTTGGACTTGACCAGCAATCGTCTCGAGCCGGAGAATAT
>DATKXL010000181.1:0-3914 GCA_035529055.1 Bacteroidales bacterium | reverse complement strand
CCACGATGGATCGGAGCATCCGGAATGGCCCGGGTATAATCAATCATCTTAACACCTTCAACTCCCTGTGCAGTTATCCTTTGCCCATCCTTGTTGAGAAAGGTAAGTCCAACATGCCATTTACCAGTCATTGCAGTAGCATATCCCTGGTTTCGAAGCATTTGGGGAAGAGTGAGTTGATTCTCCTTTATAAGACATGGGCCTCCCACCCCGGCGAACACACCGGCATATTTGATCCGGAAATCCATTTGCCCCGTAAGCAAGCTATATCGGCTTGGTGTACTGACTGTTGAAGGAGAATGTGCGTCGGTAAAGCGCATGCCTTGCATTGCCAGTCGGTCGAGGTTGGGAGTTGGAACTTTCGATCCGGAATTGTAACAGCCTACGTCGCCATAACCAAGATCGTCCGCCAGGATGAAGACAATGTTAGGTTTCTTTGTTTCAGTAATATTTGCGTTCATATCTGCTAACGCACAGGTCGCCAGAGCCGAAATGGTGGCTACAGACCCAAACATCGGGAATGAATTGATGTGTATTCCAGTTAAGTTTTTATATCTCTAAGTTTTTATATCTCTAAAACGTAAATATAATTCACGTTTTTTTATTTTATGCTACAATCCGAAAGTCCCTTCTAATCTCTGATAGAAGCAGGTTTAGTTGCTTGATTCGGGTGACCTTATTAGTGTCATGGTCTTGGATTTTGCTTATCTCCTTCTTGAATGTCACTGATAACAAAGGATTTACAAGATAGTCTTTTTGAAATAGCATCAGCCATATCCAATTCCAACCCTCTTTCGTAACAACGTAATAATTAGACCCTTGAATCTTCTTGACGAGTTTTCTGGCAATTAATTTACTAAGCTCATAGCGGATTTTTGCAGTTTTTGGTTTTTGTTCAAGATCACCGGCCAAATCCTTAGTCCGAAATCCAAAAGTCAGGTATTTTGGTCTGAGTAATATTCTGAGTAATTCGACCTGGGAATCTTTCCTTAAATCCGGAACTGCAATCCGTCTGCCAGAAGGGGTTATTATCGTTTGATTAAGCAGATCCATGCTGCTAAATAACTCTGGATCTACTTTGCTGATAGTTTCAAAGTAGCGGTTGTTACATGCAAATGAGTACCAGTAATATGCCTGTAAATACCAGGCTGCTTTTTTGAATTTTCGCCCAGGCAGTCCCGGGGAGTTTATTGTGGTCTCAACACGCAGTAAACAACCGCTTTTGTTATACATCTTAATTGAGTTTTTGTTCAGCCAGTGTTTTATACAAGCCTGAGTCCCTATTCGTATCAGCTTCGTTGAGGATTTTTTTGGGATCCTTTTTGCTTCGAAAATGGCTCCTAAGTTATCGGGGTACCCAATAACATGTTGTTCAGCTAATATGTGTCGGAACAGATCTTGTAAAAACACTGCCGATTTAAATATAACGTTTGAGCAGACTTCTGTTTGATTAATAAACCATCTGTGATTTAGCAACTTGGAGCAGGTTGAACGTTCCTGCTTTCTGAACCTGAAAAACATCTCCATCCATCTATCGATATGATTAACAATCCAATCTCCCTCAGGGACATTATTAGCGATTTTAAGAAATGCGTCAATGTCTGATACAGAAGTGAAAGAGTTGTCTTTCATCTTGTATTCGATCCCCCCTCTGTCTAACTCTCTCTGTATCACATAATGTCCATTACAATAGAACTTACAGGGAAATGGCAGGTAACTTGATATTTTGAGACAACATAAACCTAGATCTTTGTCGTGCAAATAAATATAGTATTGTTTTACAGGCTTTTGTACGATATATAGTTTGGAATATTTACCGGATTTATCCTTTCTTTCAAATTCTCTGACTGAAGAGCTTTTAACGTACTCTTTGGTGGTCAGGACGCAAAGTACTTTATCGACATTCCCGGGGTTTTGTTTGTAGTAGTTTGCCAGCACATACTCCTTTTTGGCTCCATTTGTTCCCCCGATATAATCCCACCAAATGACAGGAATGTTATGCTTGTCTGTAAAGTCTTTGATATGTTCATTGAGCTGATCTGTCAAAACTCTGATAACCCCGTTGCTTAACTTATTGAAATTAAGATTGCGAAGTAGCTGAACAACATTGGCTTCTTTATAAGTGCCTAAAATATGTCCGTTAAATACAAGGCGATCAAAGCAGGAATATCCAAATGTAATATGATCTGATAACTGTTGGTAAAAGCTGTTTTTCATACCTAAAAATAACAGCTTTTTGTTTGACTACACCCCAGATTGGAACTTCAGTTCGCTAAATTTTTAAAGCATCCTGAATCAGCATCTGTCTTGTCCTTGAGATGCAGTCTGAAAATATGGTTATAATACTCGTTGGTTATTTTATACGCAAAATAAAGTCCTGAATAGTCCTGTTTCCTTCAATCACTTTTATTCCGGCATATTCCACTGTATCAAAATTTTCTTTGGTTGCTAAGATTGAATATGTACCTGCAGGTATTCCAATAAACGCATAATATCCTGATGCATCGGTAAAAGCGGTTGCGACAACTGTATCCTGCTCTACCCATACTTTCGCATTTTCAATTTTGACATTGACAGTATCTGTCACCATTCCCTCAATCCTGCCGGCTGTTGACAGATTTGTTGCCCTGATACAAGGTTTGAAAATAAATCCGTTCACTCCTGCAGAATGGTGAAGATTACCCCTCATGACGAATGATCTTGAAAGATCAAAGTCAAGAAGTAATTCAGAGGTTAGACCTCCTTCAACTCTTAAAACAGGAGACATAAATACTTTTATACCTGTCTGCTGACCACCTGGCACCTTTACTTTAAAGGGAGAAGCAATATCAAAGAGTTTAAGGCTAGCTTCATCGACATAGAGCCGTACCAGGTCATATTCACCGGCCGGTATTTCAAGATCTGCCAGTTCCTCAACCACACCGTTTCGAAGGTCAATAAGATCGATGATAACAGGATCTTCCGAAATAACTATAAATGGAGAACCGTCCGGAATACAATCGCAGATTTTTCTGATCTCGATTTTGGTTATTGTCACCGTTGCAGATTCAACATAACTGATGTTAAACGGATCATCGGTAACCTTTACAACCAGTCTCCCTGTGTCACTTGTTTCAGTCTTGGTGCAGGCAGACATTAATATTATAAATGCTCCTGCAACAAAAGTGGAAATTGCCTTTTTCATGCTATTATGATTTAATTAATTTTAGTTCTGAGGTTAAAATTACGGATCCGGAAATGAAGGTTTCATGAATTTTCGGGAAAAAAGAAAGAAAAAATTGTTCCTTTTTGCAATTCGGAAGAGACGCTTATTTTTATTTCATGGAAGTCCGCTATTGATTTTGTTATGGCGAGGCCAATTCCGGTTCCGTTTACGTCATTATTAAGTCTGCTTTTAAAGCGGGAGAAAAGAGTACTCTTCTGAACTTCCGTCATTCCCCTGCCTGTGTCAGAGATTGTAACAGCAAAGCCTTCCGGACGGGAAATACTTTTTACCTCTACTTCACCATATTCTGAGGTGTTTTTTACTGCATTATTTACTACATTATATAACATTGAAAAGATCAGAGATCTGTTAGCTCTCTTAAACTGAAGATCATGCATCAACTCCTCCTTTAACATAACTCCCTTATCCTCAGCTATAGGGATGATCTCACTTACAATCTCCTGTAAAACCTCCCTGACAGAAAATTCTTCCTCGCGCAGATACTGCCGGCTCTCAATACGGGCAATAAGTAACAGTGAATTTACAAGGCTCTGAAGCCTGTGGAGGGTTTTGAGCGACTCTTCAATCTTTTCCGAAATATCGGACTCAAGATCATCCCTGAGAAGAAGGTTTTCGAGTTTGCTTCTCAAAACAGATACCGGAGTAAGTAATTCGTGGGAAATGTTTACAGTGATCTCTTTCTCTTTCC
>DATKXL010000180.1:0-4796 GCA_035529055.1 Bacteroidales bacterium | reverse complement strand
TTGCTGCTGATCATTTGCCTGTCGCTGACAGTGGTAGTTGCAGGGGTAATAAATTTTAATACCATCCGGACTTCTGAATATCAGATCACGATCCCCGGGAGGTCATCACAACTCGGCAGGATGAGGATAGCCTTTGTTTCTGATTTTCATCTGGAGGAAGGCACCCCTGTCCGGTTTGTTGAAAGGTTTGTTAAAGAGGTCGAAGCTATAAATCCTGATTTGATGCTCTATGGTGGAGATATTGTTGAAGGTGACGAAGAAGATGAAAACATGGAACGTTTTGAGAGGCTTCTCAGAAGCATCACAACCAGGTATGGTGCTTACGGAGTACTTGGTAATCATGAACATTATGCCCGACAGGATAAAGGGAGTTTTTTCAGCAAGGCGGGAATTGAAATATTAGCAGACAGTGTGGTTATTGTCGGCGATTCCTTCATCCTTGCCGGCAGGAACGACAGTCATACAAGGACAAGAAAAAGCGTAGAAGGGATTATGAGTACCATTCCGGATTCCCTCCCTGTGATACTTATGGATCATCGTCCGACAGAAATCGACCAGACGAGCAGAACCGCAGCCGATGTGGTATTTTCAGGTCACACACATAACGGACAATTATTCCCAATCAATCTCATTACGCGAAGAGTTTACGAATTAAGTCACGGGTACCTGAAAAAAGGAGAGACCCATTTTTTTGTCTCGAGCGGTATCAGGTTGTGGGGGCCACCAGTGCGAACTACAGGTAAATCGGAGATAATGGTGATTGATATAACTTTTATTCAGCGCGATTAAGACACCTGTCGCTCATAACACAATGCCTTGCAGCCCTGAGGTCTACCAGTCTCTAAGTCTCTAAGTCTCTAAATCCCTAAATCCCCTTCTCCCCCTCACCCCATCTCCCATTCGTTCCTTAGGCTTCCTCGATAACGCTCCATCCCAGTTTATCTGCAAGACCATAGACGGGCTCCCTGAGGTTGCCATAGAATGTAACCCGGTGCCAGCCCCACCTGTCCCACATAGTGAAGAGCTTCTCAATATCGCCCAGAGGCTCAGCACATAATTTAGTCCTGCAGGCCCTGTCGTCAGGATCATTGTCAACAGATACCGCCTGGTGGAAAAGGATCTCTTTCCTGTCATTATTTATCTCAAGGGTGGTGGTAATATGATTGACAGGCAGTATAGATTGTACCGATGCGCCGTTCCGGTCCTCGGAATGGGTCATGATCCTGTACGGATTTACCTCACCTCCCGGACCAAACACCCTGTTTGGTGCCACGCAGTGCGCATATATGATCTGGCGCTTTGAGGTGTCAATCACGGGGTCGGAGATAAACCCGGGTCTGCCGTTGGTCAGAGTGGCAAAGGCAAGCATAGTCGCAGCGGAGTTTACATCACATTCACAGCCACCCACCAGCCCCTCATTGCACAGCTCATGAAAACCAAGGCACGGATATGCATGTATATGTCCTCCATAAAAGCCACCCAGACAGTTTACTGTGATAGCATTGGCCCCGTGATTCTTCAGTACTGATTTCATCCCGATGTACATTGCGGCAGAGGTTACAAGCGTCTCAAAGGACACGTTAATCACTTCCAGTGCGTTTTTCTGCCACCGCTCCGCGATGCTGACCGACTCATCCGGGTCAGCTGAGCTCCAGGCTTCATTTACTTCCGAAAAAGGAATGTATTCGAGTGGTATCCCCATCAGCGGTTCCGCAATCCTCGATTCCTGGTCCCTCACTGCCAGTATCTTTGATTCGCTGAGACGCCTGACACATTCATCAGGTGATAAAGCATCTATATCATTTGCCAAAGGCTTATATTTCTTACTGCCGGGTGTTGATTTTAATCTTACCTTGTCTGTTGCCGCAACAAATTCAGTTGCTGAGCCTCCTTTGCCGGTGATCCTGAAACAACTTACAGCTGCTATCAGGTCTTCCATTCCGGATGAGGCAACAAAGCCCACGTTCCGTTTATCCGCTTTGAGAAAGGATGCGTTGTAAACGAGGAATCCGCCACTCCCGCCGTACTGAAAATCAGCATATAGCACCGGTTTCCCGGTCTCAGCCACCGTCTGTATTACGCGGTTCCAGCAATTCATCTGGTAAACAATGTACCCGTCAACAGGATCATTCTTATCCCCTTCAATGATTTTTCCGGCATCCTCAGGACCGGTAGCTATCGTCGGGATGAATTCCATATCCCTGAAATGAGCTGTCAGTGCCCCGTTTATCTTCTCCATGGGCGGTCCGAAGTCAAACCCCACATTTGGCCAGTCGGGGCCGGGCTGTACCACTGCATGAAGGGAATAGAGTATCCTGATCTTCAGTTTCTTCTTTAAGGAAGAAGAAGAACAGGAGGCAGAAAGAAGGGCCATGGGTGAGAGAGCCATGCAGGCCGTGCAGGCTGTGCATGAATAGACAAAATTTCGCCTTGTTACTGCTGAAATTTTTAATCCTGGAATTTTTTGTTTATTGTTCATATATCAGGTTTTAATTGTGAGACTCTTTGAGAATAAAAGGAACATGTTGGCCATTCTTGCTATGCAAGTTACGAAAAATACAAAAAAGCAAGACAGACTTTTTCTTCAACCTCCGGAACTCCTTCAACTTTTTTCTTAAATCTTTTTTACAACTGAGTTACGCAGAGTTAAAGCAGATAACCATAAAAACTTTAAATTTGATTTCCTCTTCATGAATATTAACTATAAGGATGGCCCATCAAAATACCATTAAATATAATAACTATAAAAAGCTTACTGACAGGTTAAATCTTTTACCACAGGGAGCCGTTGTTTCTGATCTGCTTTTTGAAATATTGAAAATACTTTTTTCAGAAAGGGAGGCTGGACTTGCTTCATCATTGCCTATAAAACCTTTTAATGCTAAAAAAGCCGCCGGCATTTGGAAAATCAGGGAATCGGATGCAAAATATATTTTGAATGACCTGGCTGATCGGGGGATACTGATTGATGCCTGTGAGAATGATAATGTGCTTTATTCTATGCCTCCCCCGATGGCAGGCTTTTTTGAGTTTTCCCTGATGAGATACAGAAATGATATTGATCAAAAGACTCTTTCTGAACTCTTTTATCACTATATGAATGTTGAGGAAGACTTTATTAAAAATCTCTTTACTATGGGGGAGACCCAATTAGGAAGAGTATTTGTCAACGAAGAGGTTCTTTCAAACGAAAATGCACTCCATGTGCTTGATTATGAGAGAGCATCCGATGTCATAAAAACGGCTGCTTCGATAGGTATCGGAGTCTGTTATTGCAGGCATAAGATGGAACATCTGGGAAAAAACTGTGATGCACCTATGGATATCTGCATGACATTTAACAGCAGTGCAGATTCATTAACACGTCATGGAATTGCAAGACGAATTGATATTGCTGAAGGGATTGATCTTTTAAAGAAAGCCCGGGATAATAATCTGGTACAGTTCGGTGAAAACGTACAGGAAAGAGTGAACTTCATCTGCAACTGCTGCGGGTGCTGTTGTGAAGCACTGATAGCTGCAAGGAAATTCGGATTTCTTAATCCTGTTCACACATCCAATTTTATTCCGTTTATCATTGAAGATAACTGCAATGGTTGCGGAAAATGTGTTGCATTATGTCCCGTAGAAGCGATGACCCTAGTATCGTCAAATGATCCGGTTAAGCCAAACAGGAAAAAAGCAAGATTGCACCGGGAAATCTGTCTTGGTTGCGGTATATGTCTTAGTGGCTGCGATAAGAAGGCTATTGAACTTCGAACACGCAAAGTAAGGGTCATCACACCTGTTAATTCGGTTCACAGAGTTGTAACAATGGCTATTGAGCGAGGTAAGCTTCAAAACCTTATTTTCGACAACCAGGTTCTGTTAAGCCACAGAGCTATGGCGGCAGTGTTGGGTGTGATTCTTAAACTACCTCCTTTAAAACAGGCTCTTGCAAGTCAGCAATTCAAATCACGTTATCTTGTTTCATTGATCAGAAAACAAAAAATCTCATGATTTGTTTTACAATATTACCTGCTCCAATTGCAAATCCCGGTTAAATTAAACACTCTGTTGCTATTTCATGGCATTCCGGTACATTTTAATATATTTACAATACAATAAAGAAAAGAGGAAAGGATAAATTTTATGATAGTAAATAATCTTTCATTCGGGTTACTGTTCACTCTTGCCGTCTCTGCCTCAACAGCACAGAAAATAAATGAATGGCCGGGCTTTCATGGCGCGAGCAGGTCAAATAAATCAGTCGAGACCGGACTGATCAAAGAGTGGTCAAAAGATGGTCCGAAACTACTCCTGACAGTTCAGGGACTGGGGGAAGGGTATAGTAGTGTTTCGATAGCAGGTGGCCTTCTTTACTCGGCCGGTTCGGCAAATAATCAAACTTATGTTTATGCTTACGATCTCAACGGTAAACTTATCTGGAAAAAGCCAAATGGTAAAGCCTGGTCAACTACAGCATTGTGGGCAATTTCATATACCGGATCACGAAGCACTCCTACGTATGATAACGGAATAATATATCACCTTGGAGAGATGGGACGTCTTACGGCTTATAATTCAAAAAACGGAGAGGAGATATGGTCGAAGGATCTGGTTAAAGATTTTGACGCCGGACGTACTGAATATGGGTTTTCTGAGTCAGTACTTATAGACGGTGATTATTTATACACACGGCCTTCAGGGGAAAAAGGATTCGTGGTATGCCTGAATAAACTCACCGGAAAACTGATCTGGGCTAATTCTGATATCCCGGGATCAGAAGGTTACTCCTCCCTGGTAATTAATGAAAT
>DATKXL010000179.1:0-4046 GCA_035529055.1 Bacteroidales bacterium | reverse complement strand
TAACTATACCAATAACCGGAGTTTTCTTAACCTGTTTCAGCCCTAATTGCTTTTGTAACACTCTTTTACATACAGATTTCCCTTTTATATCATCATAAGTATAATTTGCCGGTATCAATGTATCTTTACCCGGATCCCACTGCGAATAATCAACACCATTAAGTATTCCGACATAATCTTCACCTTTTTTATTTAAAAAAGAATCCAGACCATATCCGCCTGGTGATGTTTTAGTCTCCGAAGCATACCCTTTGCTCACAGTATTAACCATATCGGCAAAATGAATACCTCCTTTTAGAAAATTAACAGCGTTAAAGCATTCAAATTTATCCGGTGTAAAATCTTCTTCCCATAACCCTGTATAAGCGTAATAGTAACGGTCATAGTGGCCCTGATAAGCTATGTTATGGATTGTTAAAACGCTCGCCGTATTATAAAATAATGGATCATCCTTAAAGAGCCTTTTCAAATACGCCGGTAATATTGCAGTATGCCAGTCGTTTGCATGGATAATATCGGGGCTGAATTTTAATTCATGACATAATTGAAGTGCCGCTTTAGATAAAAAGGTAAAACGTTTTGGGTTATCAGGATAATCATTGAAAAAATTGTCATGATATATGTTGGGTCTTCCAAAATATGGTTCATAAACAATAAAGTAAACTGACACGTTTCCGGGCAAAGTTGTTTTATTGACGCTGCAGGCAATATGTTCATTGCCCATCTGAACACTCATGCTTTCAAAGGCAACATTAATTTTATATTTTTTACTATCTATAAATGAATACATTGGAATAACAACTCTGACATCGTGCCGGAGTTTCTTTAAAAAACCCGGCAATGCGCCTGCTACATCGCCCAAACCGCCGGATTTTGCAAATGGGACACATTCTGATGATACCAGAAGTATTTTTAGAGAATCCGTCATTTGTCAACTGTTAATGCGCTGGTAACTTAAGTTCAATTTTATCTTCAGAGCCATATAATAATGCTACCACGAGTGTAAGGTATTCCCTTAAGTGACGTGTAATCAAATAATTATCCAATACAAGCTGTCGTGCGTTCTTCCCCATAGTTTCCATAATTTCAGGATGCTTCAGGAGATAGCGAATTCGCATTGCGGCCCCTTCAGGTGTATTTACCCTAAACCCGCAATGATGGTTAATAACCTGCAGTTTAATACCTCCTGTATCACCGGCAATTACGGGTTTCCCTTTCCATAAACCTTCGGTAACTGTAAGCCCGAAACCTTCTTTAAGTGATTTCTGTACAATTATATCCGATCCCCGTTGCAGAGCATTAATAGCCCTGTGGGCGTCAGGCGGGAGTTCGAGAATGTGCACATCGGGATCGTCACCTGCAAAAGCTTTTACTTCCTGAAGTACCTGTTCACCTTCCGGGTCATCCGATGCACCCCCTCCCGCTAAAACCAACTGTACCGGAACATATTTTTTAATTAACTGATAGCTTTGTATCACACCGATAGGGTCTTTAAAACGGTCGAAACGCGAAATCTGGGTTATTATAGGAGAATCCCTGTTTATACCCCATGAATCCAGAAAATCTGATATTTCCTTTTCTGAAAGTTCTATATTTTTGTCGCTTAAAGGGTCTATACTTGGGGGGATTAAATATAAAGGATGTGAAAATGGCTGGGCAAATGCTGAAAGTGACCATATGCTGGCATCGTAATCTTTAATATATTCGCGTAAATATTTCCAGACCGGGCGATAGGGATGGCTAACATCGATATGACAACGCCACACCCATCTCCCTTTTCTTTCTTTACAAAAGTGAAGAAACGCTGCCGGTTGCGGATCGTGTATAAATACAACATCTGCTTCTTCGAGTTTCTCCTTTAATCGTTCAAAATTCTGAAGGTTAGTATTCTCATAAATAGTCAGGAGCGAAGAAGAAATATCGTCACGGTCACCTTGCAGGGAATTGTGCATTTTCTTGGTACACTGGTAAAATTCTTTTTCACCTATAATAATTTCCCATTCAGCATCAATTCCTAATTCCCTTTTCAAGGGAATGAGACGATTTAAAATTTCTGCCACTCCGCCACCTTCTTTTGTCGAATTAACATGAAGAATCTTCACCCCTTTTAAAGGATGTGCCAATTGTCTTAAGTGATTAATCACCTCATTTCCTACAATATGTGCGTATTGTTCAAGCAGACTTTCCATTAGACACCTCCTTTAAAGTAATTATGAAAAACAAAATTTATTTCCTGACGAAGCTCATTTAAAGTTGTAAAATACGGATCAATATTATCAAGACCTTCTATAAGTCCGTCATATTTGTCGCCAAAGCCAGTAAGCCAGACAGAAAAATCGTTCCTTTTATCAGGTGTTCTGCGACGGGCATCAATGAAATGAAAAAATATACTACCCAAAGACATATTTGGGATTATCTCAAGTAAATCTTTCGGATCATTATAAGTTATTCCCGTATCGAAGATCACAATCTGTGAACGGACAAAGTGGAATTCCTGTCCGGTTTTCACCCACGGAACATGTTCCGACTCGGATAGGCGCTCTTCTATAATTTCAATAACCTCCCTGCGAAGATCTTCCATATCTTTGAAAACGTTAGGGTTGATTATAGAAAGTTGCTCTGAGATTTTTGAATCATGCAGGTTACGCGATGCCCAAACGGCAAAATCGTTTTGAAATTCCGGATCATCAAAATGAGGACGTAAAAGACCTCCCCAAAAATGATAATAAAGACACCCGTGATGGATATTTTTCAAAATGTCCCTGAGTTCTCTCAGGTTTTGTGCTTTTTCGCCTGTCGCAATTGCAATAAGTGCACAATCCGAAATTTTAAAGGTTTGATTAACCATATGTTTATCTATTTTGAATAAAATATGTAAAACTTATTCCTTTGATTATTTTCTTATTCATTAAGCATTGCGCTTTCCGGCAGCCCAAACTCCTCTTTCAATTCAATTCCAAGCAATTTCAATTCATCAAGAACAGGATTATATATCTGCGGAACGACGGGCCGGTAAACGCCGTTCAGATCAATTTTCTTTTCCAGTATCATCTTGGCGGCAATTGCAGCAGGCAACGCCACAGTGCGGGCAATGGAAGTATTTGTTGAGGGTGTGCCGTAATCGATCATCCCCGACTTTATAACCTCTTTGTTGCCATCAGGAAAAGAAGCAAGGAAGATATGCTGAAGCACAACCATATCACGGTCATCATTCGCCAGTGTCATTTTTTTTATCATTCTGTCGGATGTGATCTCAACAGGGCTGGTTTTTCTAAATGGAACTGTTTCCCCGCTGAAAAAACCAAGCCATTCAAGCGATTTCATTGCTGTGGAGTCTAAGGAGATCCCAGTTCCGGCTCTCATGGTCATAAATTCCGAATAAGTTTTACCTGTATAATCTTCAACAGCGTCATCGAGCATATTCAGGCTTTTCATGGCATCGAGAGTTTCGCACCATCCTTTAAACCTGAAAGTACCCCTGTACATGGTTTTGGTTTCAGGTATCCCGTAAATATCAATGTAACGTATTGAGTCCCTGTTGGGATATACTTCCAGCTCACCAATACCGGGGAAAGAATAGGTAAAACGGTCCTTGAAGAGATTTACAGGGTCGATGGCAACTCTCTTCCCGTTTTTCAGATAGAGGGCGCTGTTCAGGCTTGCCAGGATCACACCTTTAGGGCTCCAAGAGAATTTATACCTGAGGGGATTATCAGCGGCCTCAGGGGCCGGCAATGCACCGCAGAGGGAATAGAACTCCTCAACTTTTCCAGCCCGGCTGTGAATAAGATCTATGATCCTCATTGCACTCATATGATCAATGCCCGGATCAAGTCCTGTCTCGTTAAGAATTATTACGCCGGCATTTTTTGCCGGCTCATCAAGCGCCTGCATCTCAGGCTGGACATATGAGGTGGTGACCAGTGGTTTGCGTTTATTTATGCAGATCTTTGCCACCTCGGTATGGTACCTGTATGGCAGCAGAGATACCGTAATATCACTCTCATTTATAAGCAGATCAAGAGTTGAGGTATCGTCCATCGACC
>DATKXL010000178.1:0-2372 GCA_035529055.1 Bacteroidales bacterium | reverse complement strand
GAGCCTTGAAAAACCCCATAACTCTTTCTTTAAGTATTCATATGAGTTATAAAAATTATTCAATAAACATAGATTTTCACGTCATTAATTAACCGTATTCCTCAATCATCATTCTGATTCTATTTGTCTCCTTACAGCCTGTAGGACAGTCACTTATAGTGCCTCCTGGTTGCCTGGACATCTATATAAATACTGCATATATAAGTTATATTACCATATTCCATTAATTATTTGGTGTTACTAATATCTTTCCTGCTCTTTTATAAACAATTAATTCATAGTTTGTTAATAAGTTTTTCGTATTATGATGTCAATATTTAAATGATGTTGTATATTTATATCACGGTATTAATATACAGTATCATGGAACCAAAATTCTTCTTTTTATCTCCTGCACTGGTTACCCACAAGCAATATGAAGCCTTAAGGATGTATTTTGTCGAAAACAGACCGGCTCAAGAAGTAGCCGCTCACTTCGGCTATACATATCGTGCATTTACCTCGCTGGTTGCCTCTTTCAGGGATAAACTAAGCGACGATGCAACAGGATCTTTCTTTTTTGTAGAATATCGACCGGGAAGAAAAGTGTCTTCCAATACAAATGAGGTCAAATCTCTTATTATTGAGATGCGGAAAAAATATTACTCCGTACCTGACATTAAAGTTGCCCTTGACGGACTAGGGTTATCCATATCTGAGAAGAACATTTTCAACATTGTATCGGCAGAAGGGTTCTCACGTTTACCCAGACGCTCCAAGCTTGTCAGGCAACAATTAGAGAATGTCCAGATAGCTGCTGAAAAATCATACCCCCTGGCTTTTACCCCGGAGATCTTCAAAAGCTCAAATGCCGGAATCCTGATGTTCCTGGGCTTGATAAAACGATACAGGATAGATGCTGTCATTGATAAATCAGATTATCCTGAAACATCGGTTATTGGCAAGACTGCCTCTATTCTCAGTTTCTTGGCTTTGAAATTATCAAACCGTCGCCGGTATTCTTCTGATGATACCTGGTGCATGGACCGGGGTATGGGTTTGTTTGCAGGGCTTAACGTACTACCCAAAACCGCTTGGTACACTTCCTATTCAGATCGGGTCACCGGTGAGATGAACCGAAAGTTTTTAAAACAACTTCACAGGATATGGATCAGAGCTGGATTGCTGGAGGATACATCCAACCTGGATTTTACTACTATCCCTTATTGGGGTGATGACACTCACCTTGAAAACAACTGGTCGGGCAAAAGAGGAAAAGCACTCAGCAGCATGCTGGCCGTACTTGCACACGATCCCGACACCGGGTTGATTGATTATGGCAATGCCAATATCCTGCAAAAAGACGAAAGTGCTGTTGTCCTTGAATTCCTGGATTTCTACCATAGCAGCAATAAGAAAAAGAATGACAAGCTCAGATATGTTGTTTTTGACAGCAGGTTCACCAATTATGAAAACCTTAGAAGACTGGATCAGGCAGAAATTAATTTTATCACCATCCGTCGAAGAGGAAAAAAAATGCTCGATAGAATATCTAATCTACCCAAATCAGGATGGAAAAAAGTGAAAGTCGAATGTGCCGGAAGTAAACACAGAACCTTGAGTGTTTATGATGAACAGGTGTTCCTGAAAAAATATGACAAAGAGATCAGGCAAATCACAATAACCGGCAACGGGAAGATCAAACCGGCTGTTATGATTACCAATGACTTTGATCTGACAACCGAGAAAATAATCAGAAAATATGCACGCCGCTGGATTGTTGAGAAATCCATCTCCGAACAAATTGATTTCTTTCACCTGAACATGGTCTCTTCTTCCATGGTCATTAAAGTCGATTTTGATCTGACCATGTCTATACTGGCCAACAACCTTTACCGTTTGTTTGCATTGGAACTCGAACGATATTCACATCTCTCAGTTCAAAGTCTCTATGACAAATTTGTCCTCAATGGCGCTGATATTATTATCAAAGAAGATACGATCACAGTACAGCTGAAAAAGAAAAGAAATCTCCCTCTGATACTGGAGGTAATGCAAAATTATTCTCGCCAGAAATACCCCTGGCTTAATGATAAGAATGTTATTTTTGAAGGAGCAACCTATTCGTAGCCAAAAATACGGGCGGTTGTTTACCGTGAAAATCTATGATGATTATTGTCATGCATTTAAATTTTTCTTATATTATTTTCAAGATTCCTGAAGATATGAATAAGTTGATACCTTGAGTTTATTTTTATTTTTTGGTAAACATGCAAATGTGTGCAATTTGCTTCAACGATGAATTTTAAAATTTTTGTGTGCGGGTCAAGTCCCGGTAGAAGGTACAGAGTTTTCATTTCATGATGAGGCTTTTATAGAACCAGGATTTTGTT
>DATKXL010000177.1:0-43352 GCA_035529055.1 Bacteroidales bacterium | reverse complement strand
TGAGGATGCAATACCTTTGAATCCGATATTTACAGGCCATCCTCCTGTAATTAACATTGTAATTATCAAACAGACTGTACCGAACAGGAAATTCAAAAAGAGTTTAACTGCTTCGTCCCTTTTATCTTTTACATTGAGAATGAAATAGAAAGCCCAGAAGATTGAGCTTCCTGTAGCGAGTAAAACGCCCGGCAGGTTTGTATGAACAGGATTAAAGGGTTTACCCTGGGAAGAGATTATATATACACCGGCAAAACTTATAAACAGAGCGAGAAAGCTTTTTCGCTTAATTTTTTGACCGAGTATGGGAATGGAGAGAAAAACAATTATTATCGGCCATATCTGATTAAGAGGCTGGGCAACCTGAGCCGGGAGGAGCTGATAAGCTTTAAGCAGTATGAGGTAATATAGAAAGGGATTTATTAATCCAAGAATGGCTGAACCTAAAAGATCTCTGGCTGAGCATTTTTTGATCAGCTCTATCTTTTTTTCTGACAGGATTATTAAAAAAAGAACTACTGTTGATGTAGCTGCAGCAACGGTAAGCATTGGCACTATCGGCATTTCTCCCAGTCCGATCTTGAATGCTGTCGGAATGGTTGACCAGAACAAAATAGCTAATCCCGCGTAGATATATGATTTTCTGGTCTTTTCCATTTCTGATTCGCCCTCCTGGCCCCTTTTGCTCCCAACCCCCTAAAGGGGGCTATTTGTTTTTTATTTAAACCCCCCTTCAGGGGGGCCTGGGGGCGGTTTTGTATTTATTCTATCCTGTCAAATCCCGTATAAGAACGAAGTATTTCAGGGATGGTTATACCCGATTCAGTCTGATTATTCTCGAGCAGGGCCGCAACTATTCTCGGGAGGGCGAGAGCACTGCCATTAAGAGTATGTGCCAGACGTGCCTGTTTGTCACCCTTATCTTTAAATCTGCATTTCAATCGGTTAGCCTGGAATGATTCGAAGTTTGAAACCGAACTTACCTCCAGCCATCTTTTCTGTGCTGCCGACCATACTTCGAAATCATATGTAAGGGCAGAAGTAAATGACATATCACCCCCGCAAAGTCTCATTATCCGGTATGGCAACTCCAGAGAGGATACAAGGCTTTCAACATGGCTGACCATCTCTTCAAGGGATTTATATGATTGATCGGGATGTGCGATCTGGACTATTTCAACTTTATCGAACTGGTGAAGGCGGTTGAGACCCCTGACATGTGCTCCCCATGAACCGGCCTCCCTGCGGAAACAAGGAGTATAGGCAATATTTTTAACGGGAAGCTGTTCGCCACTTAAAATAACATCCCTGTAGATGTTTGTTACAGGGACCTCTGCGGTAGGGATCAGGTAAAAATTATCAAGAGTTACATGGTACATCTGTCCCTCTTTATCAGGAAGCTGTCCTGTCCCAAAACCTGAGTCTTCATTTACCATTACAGGAGGCATAACCTCTGTGTAGCCCGCTTTGACACCTTCGTCCAGGAAGAAACCTATAAGGGCCCTTTCAAGCTTCGCACCTTTACCTTTGTACACAGGGAAGCCGGCACCAGTAAGTTTTATACCAAGGTCAAAATCTATTATATCATATTTTTTTATGAGATCCCAGTGAGGCAGTGCGCTCACAGGTAATTCGGTAATTTGACCCCCCTCCCTGATCTTAACATTATCATCAGCACCATGACCCGGGACAATTGATCCGTGCGGCAGATTGGGGAGCCGGATGATTTCATTCTTCAGTTCGTTCTCAAGAGGGATAAGCTTATCGGAAAGTGACTTGATTTCTTCCTTTAAAGAATATGTTTTTTCTCTTGCTGCATCTGCTTCATCCTTTTTCCCGCTCTTCATCAGCAACCCTATTTCTTTTGAGATACGGTTCATTTCAGCCTGCATATTATCGGCTTTGTTCTGCATCTCGCGGCGTGAAGAGTCGAGCGAAAGAATTCTGTTAACTATTTCTTCGGCGTTAAAGCTTTTAACCTTAAGTCTTTCAATAACAAAATCCCGTTTCTCGCGGATGAGGTTAATTGTAAGCATATTCAGTTTATTCGCTTACCGGTTCAGGGTGAGCAATAAGCATTGGTAATTTAACAAATGATCGTCAGGTTGTTCTATTGTACACCCTTAACAGATACATAAGTTTTATTGTCTTTTTTTCTTTTGAATTCAACTTCCCCGTCGGTGAGGGCATACAAAGTATGATCCCTTCCCAGTCCGACATTAAGTCCGGGATTATGTTTGGTACCTCTCTGACGGACAATAATACTTCCTGCTTTTACTACCTGACCGCCAAAGATTTTAACACCAAGACGCTTGCTTTCTGAATCGCGGCCGTTACGTGAACTGCCAGCCCCTTTCTTGTGTGCCATAGCTCTATGTTTTTATTTACTTAATTTTCAGATTATTCCTTTTTCCCTTTTGAGCTCTTTTTTGCTTCGGGTTTCTTTTCAACCGCTTTTTTTGCCGGGCTCTTTTCCTTTACCTCTTTTTTTGCAGCCGGCTTTTTTGCTGCAGCTTTTTTGGGAGTCTCTTTGCTATCCTTAACAGGCTCTTCAGATACCTTTGATCTGGTCACTTTAGGTTCTTCAGTTTTCAGAGCAGCTTTTCCGGACGCGCTTTTATCTTTGAGGATGTTGATTATTTCAATCTGAGTGAAATTCTGGCGATGACCTTTTTTAACCCGGTAGCCTTTCCTTCTTTTTTTCTTGAAAACAATCACTTTATCGCCTCTGACATGATCAAGAATCTTCCCTTCAACAACGGCATCCTTGATTGTTGGTTCGCCGATAATCACATTGTCTCCATCCTCGATCAATAATACCTTGTCAAAATCAACCGTTTCCCCACCCCCTGACTCAAGCCGGTGAACAAAAATCTTTTTCCCTTCTTCTACTTTAAATTGCTGACCAGCAATTTCTACAATTGCGTACATTTTTTATCGTTATTATGTTACTCCGGGAGGCGTATGTGATACTGTGATCATATAACTTTATGATGCCCCGTCGGATTTACTTAAATTCGGACTGCAAAGATATATAAATAAGATTATTTACAAACCAATATTGAGTTTTTTTTCAGGATTAAAAGGAACTTTGGGAACAGGGTAATTTGCATAAAAACTCATGAGCAATCTGCAATTCTAAACATAATTGCATGTTTCGCTGATGTTGAAAAAAAGTATTCAGTAAACCTTTGTCTTACTTCTATTATCTATATATTTGTCAGGTCAATATGAAAGCAGGTCTTCATCAGGCGCATAAATAATTGATATGAAGCGCGTAAAACTTAAAGTACTAGGTATTTCATACAGTCAGACTCAATCGGGAGCTTATGCGCTGATACTGATTGAGGAGAATGGAGAGAGAAGAGTCCCCATTATCATAGGTGGTTTTGAAGCTCAGGCTATTGTGATCAAGCTCGAAAACCTTGAACCGCCAAGACCTCTTACCCACGACCTTTTCAAAAGTTTTGCGGATGAGTTTAATATCTCTGTTATTGAAGTGATGATTTACAAACTTGAAGAGGGGGTCTTTTTTTCAAAGCTTGTTTGCACCAATGCTGAAAAAGAGTATTCGATCGACAGCAGGACATCTGATGCCGTGGCACTTGCATTGAGGTTCGGATGCCCTATATATATCACGGAGGAGATTCTGGAAAAGGCAGGTATTACAATAACAGCTTCTGCTGAAGGAGAGGCAATTCCCGGGAATGAACAGGAGAATTTCTATGAATCAGGCAGTACCAGATATGATACCTATACAGATGATGAGCTCTATAAAATGATCGATGAGGCTGTTAAGACTGAAGACTATGAACGCGCAGCAGCAATAAGGGACGAGATTGACAAAAGGAATAAGAAAATGAAGTAGGGCACATTGAACCTATAATCCCGTAATTTCACCAAACTAATTAAACGTTGTAGATGAAGCAATATCTTGAGCTTCTCGGGCATGTTCTTAAAACAGGGGTTGAGAAAAAAGACAGAACAGGTACAGGAACAATCAGCGTCTTTGGCTATCAGATGAGGTTTAACCTTGAAGAAGGATTTCCCCTTCTGACAACAAAAAAGCTCCATATTAAATCAATTATACATGAGCTTCTCTGGTTCATTTCCGGTGATACTAACACAAAGTATTTGAATGACAATGGAGTAAGGATCTGGAATGAGTGGGCGGACAAAGAGGGTAATCTTGGACCTGTTTACGGCTATCAATGGCGTTCATGGCCTGCAGCTGACGGAAGGAAAATAGACCAGTTAATGAATGTTGTCAATTCAATAAAACAGTCTCCCGATTCCCGCCGTCACATAGTAAGTGCATGGAATGTCGGAGAGATTGAAAAGATGGCTCTTCCGCCATGCCATATCATGTTCCAGTTTTATGTGGCAAAGGGTAAGTTATCGTGTCAGTTATACCAGCGAAGCTGCGATATTTTCCTCGGTGTGCCTTTTAATATCGCTTCCTATGCTCTGCTTAATCTAATGGTTGCTCAGGTAACCGGACTTAAACCGGGAGAGTTCATTCATACCCTCGGAGATGCACATATTTATCTAAATCATATTGAACAGGTAAAACTGCAACTTGCCAGAGAACCGTACCGACTGCCTGAGATGACCATGAATCCTGCAATAACAGACATTTTAAAGTTCAGATTTGAAGATTTTACATTATCCGGTTACAATGCTCATCCTCACATTAAAGGTGATATTTCTGTTTAAATAATAAATATATGATTTCTATTATTGTTGCTGTTTCTGAAGACCTGGGCATTGGGAAAGATAATGAGCTGTTATGGCATATCCCGGAGGATTTGAAGAGGTTTAAGCGACTTACTCTTGGAAACGCAGTGATAATGGGCAAGAGGACCTGGGAGTCATTGCCAAAAAAACCACTGCCAGGTCGTAAAAATATTGTTCTTACAGATATTCCCCGGGAATGTATCAATTGCTCAATTACTGCTTATTCAATCGATGACGCATTAAGCAAATGCGATAAAGATGAAGAAGTCTTTGTAATCGGAGGGGGGAGTATATACCGCCTGTTTTTACCGGTTGCCGACAGACTCTATATTACACACGTTCATAAAAAGGCAACTGCTGATGTATATTTCCCGAAAATCGATCTCAGAAAATGGAGAGTAATTGAAAAGGAAGAACATAAATCTGATATTGAAAATGGGATTCCCTATACATATGTGATTTATGAAAGAAAAGAATCCTCCAGACAGCTGAAAAGATCTTCAGGAAAATAAAATTATCCCGCCAGGTTTAATTATTTACTGATTATGTTTAAACCTTTTTTCAGAGATTACATCTAAGAAAATGTTAATCGGAATGAATAATTATAAAATACTACTATGAAAACAAGGATTTTTCTGATGATAGCTTCTCTTGCTATTCTCTCATTTACTTCATGTAAAAAGGATTTCTCACCGCTTGAACAATCAGCCTTAAACCTGGCTGATGATGAAGCTGTAAGCGATGCTGTTTTTGAGGATATTTTTAACACCGCCGACAATGCAAGCATTCAGCTTGATAATATGATGAAGAGCGGTGACACCAAATCTGAAATTGTTTCCGGTGATTTGTGTCCCGTAATAACTGTTAAACATCCGTCAACCGGAATCTGGCCGAAAATAGTGACCATTGATTATGGTACCGGGTGTACAGGTTTTTTCAACAATACAAGGTCAGGAAAAATTAAAATGGAAGTTACCGGCCCCCGCAGGGAAGAAGGTTCAAAGCGCACAGTTACTTTTGAAGACTATTATTTCAACGAAATTAAGGTAGAAGGGACTAAAGTAACTGAAAACATGGGTATTAACAGCAATATGAACGTTAATTTCCGGGTCATCCTGACAGGTGGCAAGCTTACCATGCCGGATGGAAAGACTATTGAACGCACCTTTGAACATCAAAGAGAATGGACAGCCGGGTTTCAGACAAGAAATATCTGGGATGATGAATGTCTTATCACCGGTTTTGCGAGTGGCAGGAATATTGAAGGTTATGCTTATATCAGGACAATTATAACTGCTTTGCAATGGAAACGAGCCTGCAATTTTATTGTAAGCGGGGTTGTTAAGATTGAAAAAGAAGGAACCGATCCTTTTGAGCTTGATTATGGTATGGGAGAATGCGATAATAAAGCATTAGTGAAGAGAGGAGATGACTCTAAAGAGATCCTTCTCAGGCACCGTCATCGCAGCATGATACATTAATATTGGTTTTACATTTACAGGGGCGTTGCACGCAACGCCCCTGTAAATGCTATGATACTTTGAGAATTTTCATGTCGATCCTGGCAAGCTTATGGCTTGCATAATCCTCAGTGATTATCAGCTCCTTCGTATCGGTTGATGGCATTTCAAACATGGCATCAAGCATAATAGCTTCACATATTGATCTCAGACCTCTTGCGCCCAGTTTAAACTCGATGGCTTTATCTACAACAAAGTTCAGCACCTCTTCTTCAAAGGTTAGTTCGATATTGTCCATTCTGAACAGTTTAATATACTGTTTTACTATGGCGTTTTTGGGTTCTGTAAGTATTTCCCTCAGGGCAACTCTGTCGAGAGGATTAAGGTGAGTGAGAACAGGCAGCCTTCCGATTATCTCGGGGATAAGTCCGTAAGCTCTCAGATCCTGAGGTGCAATATACTGAAGCAGGTTGTCCTTATCGACTCTCTCCCTTATCTTTGAAGCACCAAATCCTATAACCTGGGTGTTGAGCCGGTGGGCAATTTTCTTTTCAATTCCTTCAAAAGCTCCACCGCAGATAAAGAGTATATTTTTTGTATCCACAGGGATCATTTTCTGTTCAGGATGTTTGCGTCCTCCCTGCGGGGGAACATTCGTTATCGATCCTTCGAGCAGCTTCAGAAGACCCTGCTGAACACCCTCACCCGATACATCACGGGTTATGGATGGATTATCACCTTTTCGGGCTATCTTATCAATCTCATCAATAAAGACTATTCCTTTTTCAGCCGCTTTAACATCATAATCAGCGTTCTGAAGCAGCCGGGTAAGAAGGCTTTCAATATCTTCGCCGACATAACCCGCTTCTGTCAGGACAGTAGCATCAACAATAGTGAAGGGTACATGGAGCATTTTTGCAACTGTTCTTGCAAGGAGTGTTTTCCCTGTACCTGTTTCTCCGACAAGGATAATATTTGACTTTTCAATCTCAATATCCTCGGCATCAGGTTTTTGCATCAGCCGCTTGTAATGGTTATAAACAGCAACTGAAATGATCTTCTTTGCCATCTCCTGGCCGACCACGTACTGATCGAGGAAGTGTTTGATCTCTGAGGGTTTAAGGAGGTTGATGGTGTCGAATGCAACATTCTTCTTAATACCCAGCTCTTCGTTCATTATGCTGTGAGCCTGTTCAATACAGTGGTCACAGATATGGCCTTCAAGGCCGGCAACCAGAATATTGGCCTCTTTCTTTGTTCTGCCGCAGAATGAACATTTATCCATGGCGTATTATCCTTTGGTTTTCTGAAGTATCTCATCGATCATCCCATATTCTTTGGCCTCCTGAGATGTCATCCAATGGTCCCTGTCAGAATCTTTTTCAACCTTTTCAAGTGTATTTCCGGTATGGAAAGCAATTATTTCATACAATTCTTTCTTCAGCTTAATGATTTCCCGTGCCTGTATCTCGATATCTGAAGCTTGTCCTTCTACTCCGCCTATCGGTTGGTGGATCATAATTCTTGAATGTTTGAGGGCCGATCGTTTTCCTTTAGTTCCGGCTGTCAGAAGTATGGCTCCCATCGATGCGGCCATTCCTGTACAGATAGTGGCAATCTCGGCCGAGATATATTGCATGGTATCATATATACCAAGTCCCGCATGAACTGATCCGCCGGGAGTGTTGAAATAAATCTGTATATCTCTCCCCGGATCAGCTGAATCGAGATAAAGCAGCTGAGCCTCAATTATGTTTGCCACGTAATCGTCGATGGGAAGACCAATAAAAATGATTCTGTCCATCATCAGACGAGAGAAGACATCCATTGAAGCCACATTCAGTTGTCTTTCCTCGATAATTGTTGGTGATATATAACTGCTCCATACAGAGGAATACTTGTGCAATGTCATACTGCTTATTCCACGTTTACTCCTTGCATATTTCCCGAAATCGTCAATATTACTCATAATTATTTTATCTTAAAATTAACAAACAAAGATAAGAAAATTAATACAAACCATTGCAATGCATTGATTTCTATTCAAAAAGCATATTGAATTCCTCAATAGTTAAAGCTTTGTTATCAACTTTTACCAGCTCCCTGATAAGAGCAATAGCTTTTTCTTCAAGCAGCTTATCAGCAATCCGTTTGGCATCCTCTTCCCGTTTTAAGGTCTCTTTTGCATAATTGCTTATCTGTTCATCTGATGCATAAAACAGGCCATATTGACGGAACTGATACCTTGTAATATTTTCTGCCTCGTGCAACAGTTCTTCCTCTGTTATCTTTACCTCATTCTGCTTTGCTATTTTGTTCCTGATAAGCTGCCATTTAAGATCATGTCTGAAGCTGTCAAACTCTTTTTCGATCTGCTCTTCAGTGGTCTTTTCATTGACTTTAAGCAGCCATCTTTTCAGGAAATCTTCCGGAAGCTGCAAGTCGGTTTTATCAATAGCAAGTTTCTTCAGATCGAGCGATAGTTTGTAGTTGCTTTCCTGTTTGAGGTTTATTGCGATCTCCTCTTCAAGTTTTTTCATGAATTCTTCTTCCGAGTTAACAACGCCCTCCCCATATATCCGGTCGAACAATTCCTGTCCGGTTTCTGCAGGATAAAAACGGCTTATCTCATTGATGGTGAACCTGAAGCTCCCATTTATATCAGTTACCTCTTCCTTCTGTTTTTTTAGCAAACCTGCTATTTCATTGTCATTCGGGAATGCTTTTCTAAGATCGAAATCGATAAATTCTTTCTCGCCTTTTCCTATGAACGCTTTCTGGATCTTTTTGTCCTTAATAATGTCTATCGACAGGGTTGTATCATCGGCAAACAGTCCATCCGCGACAGGATTACCGCTATCGTCAAGAGCTTCAATACTGCCTTTGATCATGTCCTTTTCTTCTGAATGATCAGCTTTTCTGAACTCACCATAACGACGGGTATAATTACTGAGGTAGTCATTTTTCATTTTTTCATCAATGCTGATCTCATAATATGTCAGCTTATTTTTCTTACTCAGCTTGATTTCAAATGAGGGAGCAAGTCCGAGCTCAAATGAAAATGTGAAATCATCCTGTGTGTCAAAGTCAATTTTCTCCTGTTCGTTTGATTTTGGAATGGGATCACCAAGTATATCCAGTTTCTCATCAACCAGATATTTTTGAATGTTTTCAGTTACTATCTTGTTTATCTCGTCGATCTGAACAGCTTTCCCGTACATTTTTTTTACCAGTCCGATTGGAACCATCCCCGGGCGGAATCCTCTGATATTTGCCTTTTTACGATAGTCTTTCAGCACTTTTTCAACTTTTTCTTCATAATCGGCCCTTTCGATCTTCACTTTTAATACGGCATTAAGGTCGCTGATGTTTTCTCTGGTGATATTCATTTTTATCTTGTTTAATACAGATTTAAAAAACCGCCAAAACGCACAGTCAAGCATCGTTACAGGCGGTCTGTTTTTGGTGCGGATGAAGGGACTCGAACCCCCACGTCATTATGACACAAGATCCTAAGTCTTGCTCGGCTACCAATTACGACACATCCGCGAAAAATTCACCGCAAAAGTATAGAAAATTATTATTATATCAAACAGAGGGAGTTACCTGCGAAGTTCAAAGTTCTTACCGAGATAGACATTTCTTACATGTTCATCTTCAGCTAGTTGGGATGAGGTGCCTGACATGAGGATACGTCCTTCAAAAAGGAGGTATGCCCTGTCGGTAATAGAAAGAGTTTCATGAACATTATGGTCGGTGATAAGTATTCCGATGTTTTTATTCTTCAGATTGGATACTATTTCCTGGATATCTTCGACAGCAATCGGATCAACACCGGCAAATGGTTCGTCGAGCAAAATAAATTTAGGCTTCAGGGCAAGGGCTCTGGCGATCTCGGTGCGCCGTCTCTCACCTCCTGAAAGCTGTATTCCTTTGTTTTTCCGGATCTTCTGAAGACCAAATTCATTCAGCAATGTCTCAAGTCTTTCTGCCTGCTCCTCTTTTGTGAATCCCGATAATTCAAGAACTGCCCTGATATTATCCTCTACAGACAGATTCCTGAAAACAGAAGCTTCCTGGGCAAGATAACCGATACCGCGTCGTGACCGTTTATAAACAGGTAATGTGGTAATCTCCTCCTCATCGAGAAAAATCTTACCCTCTCCTGGTCTTATGAGCCCGACGATCATGTAGAAAGAAGTTGTTTTTCCTGCGCCATTGGGCCCCAGCAAACCAACTATCTCCCCCTGCTCAACCTCGATTGACACATGATCCACAACAGTTCGGTTGCGATATTTCTTTACAAGGTTTTCAGTATATAGTTTCATTTCTGAGATATGCTTGTGATGATTTTACTCTGGACCGGAAGAACCCTCATTCATAAACTCCTCCCTTCTCTTTTCATTCTGTTTCATCACCCTTTTTGATATAATGATCCCCACTTCATAAAGGAAAAGGAGAGGGATACAAACAAGCGCTTGTGAGAAAACATCAGGAGGGGTTATTATGGCAGCCAGAATAACTATTATAAGTATCGCATGTTTCCTGTATTTCTTAAGAAATGAAGGTGTTATTATTCCAATCTTGGTCAGGAAGAATGCAAAGATAGGCAGCTCAAAAATAAGACCTGTTGCAAGGCAGATAGATGAAAGAGTTCCGATATAGGATCTGATATTAATCTGGTTTGTGACATCCGAACTGATTTCATAGGAGGTGAGAAAATGGACAGAAAGGGGAGCTAACAAGTAATATCCGAAAAGAACACCGGTAAAAAAAAGTAATGAGGCAGCCAGAACAGCACCTCTGGCATGTTGCTTTTCATTTTCAAGGAGGGCAGGCTTGAAAAACTTCCAGAATTCCCATATAATCACCGGAAATGCAAGAATTAATCCAGCAACCATCGATACGGCAATATGGGTGGTAAGCTGTCCGGCCATTTTAATGTTTATGAGATTGAAGGGTTTGGAATTAATACATAAAATGGACGTATTTAATATTTCGCTCAGCCGACAAAGAATCCTGTTGGTAAAAAAATCAGGTTCTTTTGGAGCGAGGATAATTTTGTCAAAAATGAAGTTTTTAAAAATAAAAGCCCCGATCATTAAAATTAAAATAGCCAGTACTGAACGGATTATATGCCACCTTAGCTCTTCAAGATGTTCAAGAAAAGACATCTCACCCTCTCCCTTTTTGCCTTTTTTCCAATTAAATGCCATCAGCGCAAAAGATTAATTAGTCAGAAATTTAGCCTGTAAAGATGATAAATCTTCTCTTGCAAAACAATATCTCATATTTTCATATTAAAAATTTCCCATAAGACATGTGAAAAACATTTTTGTTAATAATAAATAAAATCTATTATTTGATTAATATATTTTTTAACTTTATATAAAACTGAAACGATAAAGAATTTATTCAGGTTTAAATAACCCTATGGGCGAAGAAAATGGAAAGTGTTTCGTCAATTCATGATTATCTGAAGAAGTATTTTGGTTTTGACACTTTCAAAGGCAATCAGGAATCTATTATAAAGAATGTTCTGGAAGGAAGAGATACCTTTGTACTTATGCCAACAGGCGGAGGTAAATCTCTCTGCTATCAGTTACCGGCCGTGATGAAAAACGGGATAGCAATTATTATTTCTCCTCTTATTGCATTGATGAAAAACCAGGTGGATGCGATGCGTAACTTCAGCACCGATGACGATGTTGCCCATTTTCTTAATTCATCACTTACCAAGACAGAAATATCAAGGGTTAAGAAAGATGTGCTGTCAGGGAAAGCCAAGTTGCTTTATGTTGCTCCCGAGTCACTTACAAAAGAGGAGAATATTGATTTTCTTAAAAATATTGAGATTTCATTTTATGCAATTGATGAAGCACATTGTATTTCGGAATGGGGACATGACTTCAGGCCTGAATACAGACGTATCAGACCGATAATTGATATCATCGGCCGCTCACCTATTATTGCACTTACCGCAACTGCAACCCCCAAGGTGCAGCACGATATCCAGAAGAACCTGGGGATTATTGAGGCGGATGTTTTCAAGTCGTCGTTTAACAGACCAAATCTTTATTATGAGGTAAAGTCGAAACAGGACGTTACAAAAGAGATAATTAGGTATATAAAGAATAACCCCGGGAAATCAGGAATAATCTATTGTCTCAGCCGCAAGAAAGTTGAAGAGATGGCTGAGGCGCTGAAGGTGAACGGAATTAAAGCTTTACCATACCATGCCGGTATGGATTCTGCCACCCGCACTGCAAATCAGGATAAATTCCTGATGGAAGAGGCAGATATTATTGTGGCAACCATTGCATTCGGAATGGGAATTGATAAACCTGATGTACGGTTTGTGATCCATTATGATATTCCAAAGAGCCTTGAAGGGTACTATCAGGAGACCGGCCGTGCCGGCCGTGACGGAGGGGAAGGAAACTGTATAGCATATTACAGTTATAATGACATCGTTAAGCTCGAGAAATTCATGCAGGGAAAACCCATTGCGGAACAGGAAATCGGAAAACAGCTTCTTCTCGAAACAGTATCGTATGCTGAATCATCAGCGTGCCGCAGGAAACTATTGCTTCATTACTTCGGGGAAGAGTACCCGAAAGAAAATTGCGAGGCATGTGATAACTGCCTGCATCCCAAATCGCAGTTTGAGGGGAGTGAAGCGGTGGTTAATGTGCTCGAGGCTATCCTTGCAGTTAAGGAGAAGTTTAAGGCAGATCATATCGCAAATATTCTCTCGGGAAAGGTTACATCAGCAATAAAATCATATAAGCATCATAAGCTTGAGTTTTTCGGAATAGGTGAAGAAAAGGATGAAAAATTCTGGAATATGGTCATAAGACAGGCTCTTATTGCCAAGCTGCTCACAAAAGATATCGAAAATTATGGTCTGCTTAAGGTTACTCAAAAGGGAATGGAGTTTCTTGAGAAGCCTGAATCGTTTATGCTGGCTGAAGATCATGATTATGCTGATACAACCGACGAGGAAAACGCGTTTGGTGCCAGGACGGCAGCTGTTGATGAGGAACTTTTCAGCATCCTTAAAGACCTGAGAAAGAAAATATCCAAGCAGAAAGAGGTACCTCCTTTTGTAATCTTCCAGGATCCATCTCTGGAAGATATGGCGATCCAGTACCCGATTACTATTGATGAACTTCAGAATATTTCAGGTGTCGGAGCAGGTAAGGCACAACGCTATGGCTCTGAATTCGTTGAGATTATCAAAAAATATGTGGAGGAGAAAGAGATTATCAGACCACTCGACATGGTGGTCAAATCAGTCGTTAATAAATCGGGGATAAAGGTCTATATTATCCAGAGCATCGATATGAAAAGACCCTTGGAGGATATCGCTGAGGCAAAAGGTCTTGAAATGAATGAACTGATGTCTGAAATTGAAGCAATAGTAAATTCAGGGACCCGGATAAACCTCGATTACTATATTAATATGGTAATTGATCATGAGAGACAGCATGATATCTTCTCTTATTTCAGGGAAGAGGCTGAATCTGATTCCCTGGAAGTGGCTGTTAAAGAACTGGGTAACGAATTTGAAGACGAGGAAATAAGATTGATGAGAATTAAGTTTCTCTCTGAAATGGGGAACTGACAGGATTATCTCTTCCGGGATAACACCGGAACTAAAATCACAGCAAGAACATAAAAAGGATAAACCAGCTGAGATGGCAGAAACCATTTCATCAGTTCTTTTTTCCCATACCTGGCAGTTGTGTTATTTAAGATCATAAAATCGGGTACAGATTTTATTCCCAATACAATAAGAAAAGTCAATAAAAATTCCGGAACAAAAAACCCTGCAACCAGAAAAAAGGCCTGTGCAAAAATTGTAACAAATGTTACAATTGCCAGCATGATTGTGGTTTTGTCTTTATATGCCTTACCTTTTGAAATCCACCTGTTTCTCTGGTTCAGAAATGGCATTATTGTTATGGCCGGAGATGCAGTTACCATTGAATCAACAGATTCCAGCCACATTATTTTTACCCCTTTTTCTTTTTTAAGGTTGTGTAGCAGGAATATATCATCGCCGGAAGAGATATCGTAACGAAGTCTGTCGGCGTGTTGCAGATATGCCTCTTTTGTGAATGCAAGGTTTGCTCCGTTGCACATAGTGCTCATTCCGGCCAGTGCTGAACCTGCTGTTACTCCCTGGAGACTGAGGAATTCAAGCTCCTGGAACCTTCCGAAAAACCCAGGAATGCTCCCGACCATTACCTGACCGATAATCATATCAGGTCTGTTATCTTCAAAAAATGCAACTATGGTGCTCATCCATCGCGGACCCATCGCACAATCACCATCTGTGGTAATAATAAGAGTACCTGATGCAATCGCGATTCCATTCCTGATCGCTCTTTTCTTGCCCTGACCCTCATTTTTTATTACTCTCAGACTATTTATCCCTTTAAAATCCAGGACTCTCTCGAAGGTTCCATCGGAAGAATTGTCATCAATAACAATGACCTCAAATGAATCACCCGGATATTCCTGTTGCGATATCTTATGCAGAAGTCTGTAAATATGTTCAGCTTCGTTGCGACATGAAATGACTACGGTAACAAAGAGATTTCTGACAGTTACAGGACAGAAAGGCCTGATGCTGCGAAGTCTCCACCATATCATCATAAGAAGGAAAAAATAGGGGAGGTTTAGCAGAATTGCAAGCCAGTTCATTTACTATCTCTCATCCATTTATTTATACTCATCCCAGCTCTTAATTGCGAGGTCCTCAATATTCATCCTGCAAAAAGCAAGAATGAAGGCACTCGCGAGCCGTGCATTGGTGATCAGAGGCACATTGTAATCAACAGCGCTTCTTCGTATTGAATAGTCGTTATCAAGTTCAGAGGCGCTCAGGTCTTTCGGGATATTTACAACAAGGTCAACTTCACGGGTTTGTATCAGATCAATTGAATTTGGTGATTTATCTTCATCGGGCCAGTATGCTACATGTGCTTCAACACCTGCATTTTTAAGGAATTGCTGGGTACCCCTGGTAGCATAAAGCTTATGCCCTTTTTCACGAAGAGCCCTGGCACTGTTTAACAGTTCCACCTTTGAGCGTGCAGGACCGGTTGACAAAAGGATACTTTTTTTGGGAACTCTGTAGCCGACTGAGAACATAGCTTTGAGTATAGCCTCATAAAATCCTTCACCTATGCATCCTACTTCACCGGTTGAAGACATATCAACTCCAAGCACCGGATCGGCCTTTGCCAGACGGGAAAAGCTGAACTGTGGAGCTTTAACGCCAACATAATCAAGCTCAAAGACTGATTTGTGGGGCTTTTCAACGGTTATTCCCAGCATTACTCTGGTGGCAAGTTCTATAAGATTGGTTTTAAGTACTTTTGAAACAAATGGCATACTGCGGCTTGCCCTCAGATTACACTCTATTACTTTTATGTCGTTGTCCTTTGCAAGGAACTGGATATTAAATGGCCCGGTGATATTAAGCTCTCTGGCAATCTGCCGTGAAATACGTTTTATCCGCCTCGCGGTTTCGAAATAGATTTTCTGAGCAGGAAAGACCATCGTGGCATCTCCCGAATGGACTCCTGCAAACTCAACATGTTCGCTGATGGCATAGGCTACTATTTCACCCTCTTTTGCAACTGCATCTATTTCAATCTCCTTGGCATTCTCAATGAATTCAGAGACGACAACCGGGTATTGTTTTGAAACCTGAACAGCCAGCTCGAGGTAATGTGATAACTCATTCTTGTTTGACACAACATTCATGGCCGCACCTGAAAGAACATACGATGGCCTTATAAGGACAGGAAAGCCGATTCGGTCAACAAATTCAAAGACATCTTTAATTGATGACAGTTCTTTCCATCGCGGCTGGTCAATAAGAAGAACATCACACATATTTGAGAACTTATGCCTGTTCTCGGCTCTGTCGATCGAAACAGGAGATGTTCCAAGAACAGGAACATTCTCGTTGAAAAGCCTCATGGCCAGATTATTCGGGATCTGACCCCCAACCGAAACTATCACACCTCCGGGATTTTCAAGTTCAACTATATCCAGCACCCTTTCAAATGTGAGCTCATCAAAATAGAGTCTGTCGCAAACATCATAATCAGTGCTTACAGTTTCAGGATTATAATTTATCATCACCGATCTTAATCCCTCTTTTTTGATGGTATCGATGGCATTTACCGAGCACCAGTCAAATTCAACACTTGAGCCTATCCTGTATGCCCCTGAACCGAGCACTATGATCGATCTTTTGTCATTATCAAAGGAAATATCATGTTCTGAACCGCTATAGGTAAGATAAAGATAATTAGTTACAGCAGGATATTCAGCAGCCAGGGTATCAATCTGCTTGACAAAAGGAACAATTCCGAGTGATTTACGATGGTTTCTGACTTCCATCAGGCTTTCATCCATATTGCCCGAACGCGATTTAAGTATATGTCTGGCAATCTGAAAATCGCTGAAACCATTTATTTTGGAATGTAACAATAATCCCTCGGGTAACGAATCAAGTGAATTGTACCTGCATAGTTCATTTTTAATGGTTATAATATTCTTTAGTTTGAACAGAAACCATTTGTCGATTTTGGTAAGTTCATAAATTCTATCAACTGTCAGTCCCTTCTCAAGAGCTTCGGCAATAGAGAATATTCTCATATCTGTCGGCTCGGCAAGCTCCTTTTCAATATCTTCAAAGTTAAGGTTCCTGTTTCCAGTGAAGCCGTGCATGCCCTGTCCTATCATTCTGAGTCCTTTCTGGATAACCTCTTCAAAGGTTCTCCCGATAGCCATCACCTCACCGACACTTTTCATGCTGCTTCCGATCTGATGTGATACTCCTGCGAATTTATTCAGATCCCATCGGGGTATTTTACAGACAATATAATCAAGTGCAGGTTCGAAGAATGCCGTTGTCTCTTTTGTGACAGAGTTTTTCAGTTCGTGGAGCCCATATCCGATAGCAAGTTTTGCTGCGATAAATGCAAGAGGATATCCGGTTGCTTTTGAGGCAAGTGCGCTTGACCGCGACAATCTTGCATTTACCTCTATCACCCTGTAATCCTCAGAGTCGGGAGACAGGGCATACTGTACATTACATTCACCAACAATTCCAATATGCCTGATAATCCTGATCGACAGTTCCCTGAGTTTGTGGTACTCGCTGTTGGTAAGCGTCTGGGAAGGTGCAACAACAATGCTCTCGCCCGTATGAATGCCAAGGGGATCAAAGTTCTCCATGTTGCAAACAGTGATGCAGTTATCATATTTGTCCCTCACCACCTCATACTCGACCTCTTTCCACCCTTTAAGCGACTCTTCAACAAGTATCTGGGTAGTATATGAAAAAGCCTTTGATGCAAGCCCACGGAGTTCATCAGCACCGGAGGCAAAGCCGCTTCCCTGACCGCCAAGCGTATAAGCAGCCCTTATGATTACCGGGAACCCCAGTTTTTCGGCTGCAGCTATAGACTCTTCTGCTCCTGAAACAGCAATGCTGTGTGGTGTTCTGACGTCAATCTCGTCCAGTTTCCTGACAAAAAGCTCGCGGTCTTCAGTATCCATTATTGCAGCAACAGGAGTACCAAGGACTTTTACATTATATTCTTCAAATGTTCCTGACTTGAATAATTCTGTTCCGCAGTTAAGGGCTGTCTGACCTCCGAATGATAACAGAATACCTTCAGGAAGCTCTTTTGCGATTATTTTTTCAACAAAATATGGTGTAACAGGTAAAAAATAGATCTTGTCGGCCAGCTCTTCCGAAGTCTGAACAGTTGCAATGTTTGGATTGATAAGGATAGTATATATTCCTTCCTCCTTTAATGCTTTAAGAGCTTGCGATCCCGAATAATCAAATTCACCTGCCTCTCCGATTTTCAGAGCTCCCGAACCAAGGATTATCACTCTTTTAACATCTTCTTTCATCTTCCGGTTTTAAACATCAAAAATAAAATAATTTTCAATTAAGCTTTGGATTAAATATAAAGTGCATATATTTGCAAAGAAAATGAATAAATATGCAAAAAACAAGAAGACTTCTTGCGATTGAAGAAATAATTGCAGGGGATAGCATTTCGTCACAGGAAGTAATAGTCAAAAAATTGAAAGGGAAAGGGATGGTTTGTACTCAGGCTACACTGTCACGCGATTTAAGGCAGCTTGGGGTAAGCAGGGTGCCCGATGGTAAAGGTGGTTATAAGTATGCTTTGACTGAAATCCCAAATCAATCAACACCTAAGGAATTAAACCTTAACATCCTTCCGGTTATCAGTGATATGGTTGAGGCAAAAGGGCTTATGATCATCAAAACAATACCGGGTAATGCAAATGCAACAGCATATTATATTGACAATGCCGGCAGATATGAGATTGCCGGCACAATCGCAGGAGATGATACAATACTTATAATACCAAGGATAGGGACAACAATGAAACAGATTCATACATGCCTTGAGATGATTCTTCCGGGGCTCCATGATAAGGTTAAGAAGTAATATAATCTCTGAATGGTATCAGATAAGCTGCATCCAGTAATAAAACATGAATAAGTGAAAAAATGCTTTTATAGAATTGATAATTGTTCCATAAAATATTAAAAATGAAAGAAAAAGTTGTTCTGGCGTACAGCGGTGGATTGGATACATCGGTGATACTGAAATGGTTGATAGAGAAAGATTATGATGTAATTGCTTTTGTCGCTGACGTTGGTCAGGCAGATGATTTTGAAGAGTGCCGGAAGAAGGCTTTGCTGCTGGGAGCGAGCAAAGTGATAATATCGGATCTTAAAAAAGAGTTCATCGATAATTATGTACTCAAAGCTATAATGGCAAATGCAATATATGAAGACAGGTACCTGTTAGGCACAGCGCTGGCAAGGCCACTTATTGCAAAAACACAAATTGAAGTCGCGGTTAAGGAGGGGGCAAATGCTGTCGCCCACGGCGCAACAGGTAAGGGCAACGATCAGGTAAGGTTTGAGCTGTGCTATTATGCCCTTAAACCCGACATTAAAGTTATTTCTCCCTGGAAGGAGAGAGAATTTCTTGAAGCTTTCAAAGGAAGGACAGATCTTTTGAAATATGCTGCAGAAAAAAAGATACCTGTAAAAGCAAGTATAGAAAAACCATACAGCGAGGATGATAATCTAATGCATATCAGTCATGAAGCAGGAATTCTTGAAGATCCGATGTTTTCAGTTCAGAAAAGCATGCTTGAAAAAATGGTATTGCCCCAGGATGCCCCTGATAAGGAGACTCGAATCGCGATTCATTTTAAGAATGGAATACCGGTGAAACTTATTAATAAAGATGACGGAACAATAAAGGAGGAATCATATGAAATGTACACCTATTTAAATGAGCTTGCAGGGAAGAATGGAATAGGATTACTCGATATGGTTGAGAACCGATTTGTCGGGATCAAATCAAGAGGTGTATATGAAACACCTGCGGCAACTGTGCTGCATATTGCCCATAAGGATATTGAGGGTATAGCCATGGACAGGGAGGTCATGAGACTGGTAAATATGCTTACTCCAAAGTTTGCTGAATTGATTTATAACGGTTTCTGGTTTAGTCCTGAAATGGATTTTCTAATGGCAGCCATCGAGAAGAGCCAGGAACTGATTGACGGAACCGTTCATCTCTGCCTCTATAAGGGAAATGTTCTGATTGAGGGACGTGAATCTCCTTCTTCCCTGTATGATAAAAAGTTATCAAGTATGGATATTGAGGGAGGATTTGATCAGACCGACAGTAAGGGATTCATAAGAATTAATGCGATAAGACTTATGGCACACAGAGCAATTGTTGAAGCAAGAAAGAAAAATAAGGGATGAATTGAGATAATCATGAGAAATAAATAGACCGAATATGAAACTATGGGACAAGGGGATTACTCCAGAACCTTCAATCATTGAGTTTACATCTGGCAAAGACAGAGTTACCGACCTGCTCCTTACTCAATGGGATATCATTGGTTCTATGGCACATGTCATTATGCTTGAAAATGTGGGTCTGATCTCACCTGTTGAGAAGAAGAAGCTGCTGAAATCACTTTTTTCTCTTTTCAGTCATGACAAAGAGAGCGGCCTTAAAATTGATAAAGGTGTTGAGGATATTCATTCACAGATAGAAAAGGAACTGGTTTCTGTCCTTGGTCCCACAGGTAAAAAGGTACACACCGGAAGATCAAGAAATGATCAGGTACTGGTAGATATGCGGCTTTTTGCCAGGAATGAGATAGATAAACTGGCATTACTGATCCGGCAGCTCTATCTTAAGCTGTCGTCTTTAAGCGAGCAGTACCGGGAAATACTCCTGCCTGGCTATACCCATATGCAGCCTGCAATGATTTCATCATTTGGTCTCTGGTTTGGATCCTATGCTGAAGCTCTTGCAGATGATATTTTACTTCTTTCGTCTGCAAGGGAGATGAATAACAGGAATCCACTCGGGTCAGCAGCCGGGTATGGGACCTCACTTCCCCTTAACAGAAGGCTTACCACCGAACTCCTCGAATTCGACGATCTGATTTACAACTCTGCATATACAAGTCTGAGCAGGGGAAAAGTAGAGCTGGCAATAGCTTCAGCTCTTGCATCTCTTGCTCAGACACTGTCTCGTTTTTCAATGGATATATGTCTGTATATGACATCTGAATTCAGATTCATCGATTTCCCTGATGAGTTTGTAACTGGTTCGAGTATCATGCCCCAGAAAAGAAATCCTGATGTTTTTGAGCTTATCAGAGCCAGGATGAATATTGTTCAGACACTTCCCGGCCAGATATCCATGCTTACAAGCAATCTCCCCTCAGGTTACCACAGAGATCTTCAGCTTATTAAACAGCTGATAATAAGCGGATTTAATGAGGTAAAGGATTGTATTGAGATAATGCTTCTTATGCTCAATAACATAAAAATAGATAATGATATCACTGAAAATCCTCTTTACAATACAGTTTACAGTACCGAAGAAATAAACCGGATGGTCAGGGAGGGTATTCCTTTCAGAGATGCCTATAAAACTGTTTCCGAGACAGTCAAAGAGGGATCATTTTCAAAGACCTCCCTGTCGGATTATACTCATGAGGGGAGTATCGGGAACCTTTGCAACAGCGAAATATCAGCAATTTTCGAAAAAAGGATGAGGTGTTTTAGTAGTAAATCCGCAACCGAACTGGCAGAAAAAATGATGAAGTATCTTTAAGTCCCCTTCAGGGGATTCAGGGGTTCGGCTTTTTAATGTTTTCAATAAATATATCAAACAGATAATCCGTATCAGTGGGGCCGCCGGAAGCTTCGGGGTGGAACTGAGTTGAAAAGAAGGGTTTGGTCCGGTGTTTCATGCCCTCATTGGTATTGTCATTTATATTAATGAAAAGTGGTTCCCACTCTTTGTCAAGTGTCTTATTGTCAACAGCAAATCCGTGATTCTGGGATGTAATATAGGCTTTGTCGGTTCCGACCTCCAGAACAGGCTGGTTGTGGCTTCTGTGGCCATATTTCAGCTTATAGGTGTCTGCTCCTGAGGCAAGGGCCATAAGCTGATTCCCGAGACATATCCCGAAAACAGGTTTTATCCCATTAAAAGATTTTTTTATGTTTTCAATTGTTGCTACGCACATTTTCGGATCACCCGGACCGTTGGTCAGAAAGAGTCCGTCAAATTCTTCTGAATGGTAATCATAATTCCAGGGAACTCTGATAATAGTTGTATCACGCTTCAGCAGATTGCGGATAATATTGTATTTAACACCGCAGTCCACCAGCATAATCCTGTATCTTCCCGAACCATAGACTTTCTTCTCATGGGTGCTCACTTCGGCAACCAGGTTTACTTTGTTGGGGTCATAAAAATCAGTTTCTTCGCCTTCGGGTTCAATTTTTCCAGGCATTGCACCTTTTTCCCTTATTCTTTTTGTCAATGCCCGTGTATCAATTCCATATATTCCGGGGATTTCATTTCTTTTCAGCCATTCATCAAGGCTTTCAGTTGCATTCCAGTGGCTGTATTCAAAGGAATAATCGGAAACGATCAGACCGGAAATATGAATTGATGAAGACTCATAAAACCTGAAGAGGTCATTTTCTTCAAGTTTACCAGGAGCACCGTAGTTTCCAACCAGGGGATAAGTAAGGCAAAGGATCTGGCCACGATAGGAGGGGTCGGTAAGACTCTCAGGATATCCTGTCATTGCTGTATTAAACACCACTTCTCCGGCTGATACTATCGCAGCTCCGAATGATCTGCCATAATAGATTGTTCCGTCTTCAAGAGTTAACCGTACCTTCACCCTGTCATTCATTAAACCTGCATTTTATTTTTATCTAATTGATGAAACAGCTTTTTCAATCTGTTCCATTGCTTTAATGACCATCGTATGTGTTGTTGCCAGATTCATTCTCATAAATCCTTCCCCTCCCGGACCAAAAGTTGATCCCTCATTCATTCCAACCCCTGCATTGGTAATAAAAAATTTCTGCAGCTCTTTACCCTGCATGCCTAGTTTTCTGCAATCAAGCCAGATCATATAAGTTGCCTCGGGTTGAACAGGCACTATTTCAGGGATCATTCTTCTGCAATATTCAACCACAAAATCAACATTCTGATCAACATATTCAAGCAGGTCAGCCAGCCAGCTGTGTCCTTGAGAATACGCGGCAATGGATGCAACGGTTCCGAAAATATTGCCATTGCCCAGATGGAGGCTGTCAATAATTCTGTTAAATGATTTTCTTAATCCGGGATCAGGAATAATTACAGATGATGTTGACAATCCTGCAAGGTTGAATGTTTTACTGGGTGAAATAGCCGTTATTGTCCTTTCAGCAACATTTTCTGACAGGCCGGAAATGGTGGTATGCTTGAATCCTGGCAGCACCAGATCACAATGTATCTCGTCGGCAAGGATCAGGATATTCCTTTTAATACAGATTTCAGTCAGCTCATTCAGCTCTTCGGGTGACCATGCCCTTCCGACAGGATTATGAGGATTTGAAATTATTATCATCTTTGTTCTCCCCTCGATGCTCTCTACAAGAGATTCAAGATCCATTTCCCATTTCCCATCCGATTCTTTCAGCCTGTTAAGTATCAGTTTACGGTCATGCCCCTCAACAGCAGAAAAAAATGGAAAATAGACAGGCGACTGGACAATTATACTATCACCCGGTTGGGTAAAGGCAAGTGTACAGAGATTTAGTGCCGGAACAATACCGGGACAAAAGCTGATCCACTCTTTTTCTATTTGCCAGCTATGTCTGCTGCTGAACCAGTCGATGATGGATTGAAAATATTCTGCCGGACGAAATGAATAACCATATATCTCATGATTCAGGAGCTTTTGCAGGGCTGTTACAATAAAATCCGGAGTTTTAAAGTCCATATCTGCCACCCACATTGGAATGACATCCTCTACCCCAAAAGTCTCTTTCCTGAGATCGTACTTAATACAGTCTGTTCCCTCTCTGCTGACAGGAGCATCAAAATTCCAGCTCATGAAAAATCGTTACTGTTTCAGGGTTTCAAAGATAAATAAAATTGGTGAAGGTAGGTCGGGGCCTTCAGATTGAATTCCTGATTTGATTGAACATATTGCTGAATATTTCTGTTAATCCGTATTATAAAGTCCGGTGATTATTCAAAATAATAATAACTAATGAGCTATTTTAATATTATTTATTATTTTTATAGGCGTTTTTGGACTAAACAAATCTAAATTGACTCGATATGAAAAAAACAATTGCTGTTGTTATGCTTCCGGTGCTGATATTAAGTTTTACAGGAATGATTTCATGCAAAAACAGAGCTTCCAGGCAGGAACGGGAGGAACAGAAAAAGATTGAACTGCAACAGGTTGAAACAATTGAAACTGAAATTGAAAAAAATGTATATCCTTTGCCTACATCGGCAAAAGTGATAAAAATGCTTTCAGAACTGGAAGTTGGTTACATAATCGGTATTTCGAACCCGGTTGAAAACACAAAGAAGTATTTCAGCAGTACCAGGCGTGCAACAAACATGGGTGTTTATGGGGCAGATCTCAGTTATGCAACACTTTATAATATACAGCAGGAAGTCATAAACTATCTTAATGCAATCAGATCCCTGGCAAATGAGCTTAATATGTCTAAGATCTATGATGAATCCTTATATGATAGGATAAAGAATAATTTTGATGACCGTGATACGCTTGTTGCTATTCTTACTGAGGCATTTAACAGCACATATGGATATTTAAGTGATAATGATCAGCAGGCTCTGGCCCTTCTTGTTGTAGGAGGAGCCTGGGTCGAAGGTATGTACCTGACCACGCACGTTTCAGAAGCAGCATATAATGTTGCTGGTATTGCAGGAGTATTACTTGAACAGAAGAAATCATTTGAACTTTATCTCGAGATTACACAACCTTATGCAAATGATCCGGGTCTGAGTGAGTTCATAAATATGCTTGATCCGATGAAAAAAGTATATGACGGGCTAAGTACAAGCCTCACAAATAAGAATATCATCGACATTACTAAAGCTATTGAGGAAATAAGAAGCAAGGTTGTTATATGATTTTTGCATAATTATATGGCCGCAAAGATCTACTTTGCGGTCTTTTTTTTACCGGTGTCTTTATGAGAGAGTCTGTATTGCTTGCATTGATACACATCTTTGCCATTGTATCAACGATTAATCCGGCAGGTATTTCTTCAAGGGGGAAAAAGATTCTGCGCAGCTATCTGAGAAGATACCTTAACAGAGAACTCGAAGAGGAATATTTTGCTCTGTTCGAAAACAATCTCGAGTTTTATTCCAACGAACTGAAAAGTGTTGACAAATCAGAACTTTCTGATGAAGACTCTCTGATATCATTTCAGATCACGAATATATGCCGGCAGATAAGAAAGGGATTATTCCTGGAAGAGAGAATGATTGTCTTTCTTCAATTGCTGGAATTTGCATTTGAGGATGGCCTGGTATCAGAACAGGAGAAAACAATTATAGACATTGTTGCAAGAACATTCAGTATTTCGAAGAAGGAGTACGATAATGCCTGTGCTTTCATGATCGGCAGGACGTACGACGAAGTTTCACCTGATTGTATTCTGATTATCGAAAGTGATAATCCGGACCTCTGGGCAGCCAGGGATTTCAAAAATTATGAAAAGTGGAGACATATAAGGATTAAAGGATTCCAGGGGCAACTTTTCGTTCTACACATTGAAAGTACAGGATCTCTGATCATGACTTATGACGGCAGCATGATCCTCTATTTCAAGGGACGTGATATAATTGCATGCCGCCCTTATTTGCTTGAAAGAGGAGTAAATATAAAGGGACAGGGTATTGATCCTATTTATTATTCAAGGATTTATAAAAAGTTTGTCTCACGGAAATTTTCTGAGACAATATTTCTTGAAGGACATGATATAGAGTATATCTTCAGGAATTCTGACAACGGCATACGCAAAATGAGTTTCCGGGTTCAGTCAGGAAACCTGGTTGGTTTGATGGGTGGCAGCGGGGTTGGAAAAAGCACTATGCTTAATCTTCTTAATGGTAAGATCAAACCGGCAACAGGTAACATCTATATTAACGGGTATGATATCCATGAGGATTCTGAGAAACTAAATGGATTAATAGGTTTTGTTCCGCAGGATGACCTTCTGATCGAGGAGCTGACTGTTCATCAGAACCTCTATTACAATGCCCGTCTCTGTTTTGGTGATTATAATGAGGAGCAGCTTAATTCCACCGTGGATAAGGTCCTTCAGGATCTGGACCTGTATGAAATAAAAGATCTGCAGGTTGGTGATCCGCTTAACAAGAAAATCAGCGGAGGGCAGCGTAAAAGACTCAACATAGGACTTGAGCTGATGCGCGAACCTGTCGTCCTGTTCATCGATGAACCAACCTCAGGGCTCTCTTCATTCGACTCGGAGAAAGTGATGGGCTTGCTTAAAAATCAGGCATTGAGCGGCAGACTTGTCTTTGCCAATATACACCAGCCTTCCTCTTCAGTTCTGAAAATGTTCGACAGGCTCTGGATACTGGACAAAGGCGGGTACATGATTTATGATGGGGATCCCGTAGAGGCCCTGGTTTATTTCAAGACTGAGACATCACAGGCAAACGCAGCTGAAAGTGAATGTCCGAGTTGCGGTAATATTGAAACAGACAACATCCTGCAAATTGTTGAGGTTAAGGTAATTGATAATTCCGGACTTGAAGGAAAAGAACGGCAGGTAAGTCCTAAAGAATGGTACGATAAATACAGGAGGAAAATGATGCCGGTTCTTAAGGCGAAACCGGATAAATCAGCTATCCCTGTAAGCAACTTCAGAGTTCCCAAAAAGAAAGAACAGGTTAAGATTTTTGTAAGCAGGAATATTAAACGGAAACTGGCCGACAGGCAATATATGACAATCAACCTGCTCGAAGCTCCACTTTTAGCTTTTATTCTTGGTTTTATTTCCAGGTACAGTGAAAATGACATATATATATTTGCTTCAAATAAGAATTATTATGTATTCCTGTTCATGGCTGTTATTGTTGCTCTTTTCATCGGACTGACAGTCAGCGCCGAAGAGATATTCAGGGACAGGAAAATACTTGAAAGGGAAAAGTACCTTAATATAAGCAGAGCAAGTTATCTTGTATCAAAAATCAATTTTCTTTTTGGATTATCCGCTATACAGTCAATGCTATTTGTTCTCGTTGCCAATAGTCTTCTTGAAGTAAGAGGAATGCTTTTTCAACAGTGGCTGATCCTCTTCTCCACCGCCTGCTTTGGAAATATACTCGGCCTTAATATATCGGCTGGTATGAGAACAGCCGTAAGTATATATATTCTTATTCCACTTCTTCTGGTGCCAATGCTTATTCTGGGAGGTGCAATGATCCCTTTTGATGATCTGCATAAATCTATCACCAGAAAAACTTATGTCCCGATGATTGGTGATGCAATGGTCACCCGCTGGGCATATGAAGCAATAATGGTCGAACAATTTAAAAATAACAAATTTGAAAAGCCTTTCTTTAAACATGATATGGATATAAGTCAGAATGACTGGATTGCTTCCTTTCTTGTCCCTACACTGAAGGTCAAGGTTGAGCAAAGCCGTGTTGCCGGAAAAAATCAGGTGTATCGCGAATCTTCGGAGGGTAATCTCAGAAAAATCAATTATCATATCAATGAACTTTCCGCAATTTCAGGCTTAATACCCGGAAGCTGGTTCAATGATATGAATTATACAAAGTTTAATGACTTTATCGCAGATAATGCCAGATTATATCTTGACAGTCTTATGAGTTCCTTCAGATCAACAGGCAGATTTCTTACTCTTCAGCGTGATTCTCTCTATAATCAGATGAAAGAACAGATGGGTGAAGATCAGTTTTTAAGACTAAGAGACATGAATTATAATGAAAATATAGCCAATGTAGTGCTTAACAGATTAAATACAATCAGAATTTTTGATTCGGAAAAGAAACTGATCCAGAAAGCCGATCCAGTATTAATGAAACCAGGCTCAAAATATGGAAGGGCACACTTTTACGCCCCGTATAAACAGTTTGGAAATCTCCGGATCGATACTCTCTTTTTCAACACTTTTGCTATCTGGATAATGATTACTTTCCTCTTTTTCACATTGTATTATGATGCTCTGAAAAGATTTATATTCTTTCTGGAAACTCTCAATATTCCTATCTGGAGAAAGTTCGGGAGAGAATTATTACAGACCTGAGTCCCGTTTAGTAGTTATTATCTGACTGATGAGAAGAGTACAGCCAAAAAAGAACCTGGGGCAACATTTTCTGAATGATAATAACATTGCCAGAAAAATTGCAGGAACTCTTTCAAATGAAGGATATAGTTCAGTCCTGGAGATTGGGCCGGGCATGGGAACTCTGACCAGGTGTCTCATTGATATGCCTTTTTCTGATTTCAGGGTTATTGAAATAGATAATGAGTCGGTTCATTATCTTCAATCCAATCTTCCGGAATTGAAAAACATAATCAGGGGGGATTTCCTTAAATTGGATCTTGATGCTTATTTCCCCGATAAGCTGGCAATAGTCGGGAACTTCCCATATAACATTTCAACCCAGATTTTATTTAAAGTGCTTGATCACCGGAATAAAGTTATGGAGGTATGCGGTATGTTCCAGAAAGAGGTTGCAGAAAGAATTTGTGCTCCGTCCGGATCAAAAACCTATGGAATTATGAGTGTTCTTATTCAGGCCTATTATTCAACCGAGTATCTGTTTACGGTACCGGCAACAGTTTTCACGCCTGTTCCCAGAATAAAATCCGGTGTGATACGGCTTAAAAGAAATGAGGTCAATATCCTTGATTGTGATGAGTCCCTTTTTGTCAGAGTTGTTAAATCATGTTTTAATCAACGCCGGAAGACACTCAGGAATTCAGTAAAATCAGCATTTTCCCTTAAAAGGGATGATTATCACGGATTCCACTTACGGCCCGAACAATTATCAGTGGAGCAGTTTATTCAATTGACTAACTGGATACAGGTAAACAGTGAAGGATCAGAATGAAAATCCCATAGCATCAACAGGATTCATTTTGGCGGCAGAATAGGCAGGGGCATAACCTGCCCCTACTCCGATAATACCCGATATGAAGATTGCAGCAAAAATATTCCCCATGGTAAGGTGCATGTTAAGTTCGTAAAGGTAATTTATAGCCAGGGTGGCAATAAATATCATGAGCAGCCCGAGTATTCCACCAATAAGCGAAAGCAGAACTGATTCTGTAAGAAACTGCTGAAGTATAAAAAACCTCTTTGCTCCAAGCGCTTTCTGGATGCCAATAATATTTGTCCTTTCCCTGACCGACACGAACATAATATTTGCTATTCCGAAACCTCCTACAAGGATTGAGAATCCTCCGATAATCCACGCTCCTATGTTAATACCTTTAAAGACAGCATCAAATCCCTGGGAGAGCATACTTGCCCGGTTGACGGAGAAGTTTGATGTTTCTCCGGGTCTAAGTCTCCTCGAAGCCCGTAAAACCATAGTAGCTTCATCAGAGAGTTCCTGGACCGATACTCCGGGCTTTGCTCTTACCATTAACTGGGCTTCGACAAATCTGTTTCGCAGATTGATAAAACTTCTTCCAAAATTTAAAGGAATAATAGTTAACTGGTCAGCATTACTTAAGCTGATTCCTCCCTTGCCCTCCTTTTTCATTACACCTATTACCCGGGCTCTGAATCCTGATATGATAATCTCTTTCCCTACAGGATCAGCTTTTTCAAATAATCTTTCAGCAACTTCAGAACCCAATACGGCAACATTACTACCGCTGGCAGATTCAAATGTGGAAAAGTATCTTCCTTTCTCTATCTCAAAAGATACTACCTTTTCCAGATCAGTTGATACCGCACCCAGGATTGCATCATTTGCCACATTATTTTTATATTTTATTCTTTCTGATTGGAAAACACCGAAACAGATCGATTCAGCTTTTGTTGACTTTTCCAGGATAGCCTCATAGTCGTTCAATGAAACCGATGGCCATCTGATTATATCCCACCAGGCCAGATTAGCATCGAAAGACCACGGGAATTTCTGAACATAAATAACATTATCTCCCATTGAATTAATGCTGTCGCGGATAGATTTCTCCATCCAGTCAAGAACAGTAAAGACTGAAATAATGGAAAAGATCCCGATAGTTATTCCAAACAGGGAAAGAAAGGTCCGTAACTTATTAACAAATATGGAATTAATAGCAAAAAGAAACGACTCCTTTATAAGCCTGAAAAACATCCTGAAATATTTTGTTAAAAATAATTGAATGTCAAAGATAAGAAAATACCGTTATGATAATAGATAATCCTGAGTATAATGTGTTGAGTATTATAAAAAAATATCTATTTTTAAGCGCCTGATAAAATCTGTAAAATGCAATCATAATTATCAGATAATGAGTGATAAAAGAATACGCAGCGCCTTAATCTCGGTATTTTATAAAGATGAACTGGACAACATTGTCAGAACCCTTTATGATTTAAAGGTTAAGATTTATTCTACCGGCGGAACGTTCAGTTTTATAAAAGATCTCGGGATCCCTGCTGAAACTGTTGAGAGTCTTACAACTTACCCGTCAATTCTTGGCGGCAGGGTAAAGACACTGCATCCATCTGTCTTTGGAGGGATACTGGCACGGAGAGATAATCCTGAAGACATTGAGCAACTTGCAACCTACCGTATTCCTGAAATAGATCTTGTGATTGTTGATCTTTACCCTTTTGAAAAAACTGTTCAATCAGTTAATGATGAAGAAGAGATAATTGAAAAAATTGATATCGGAGGTATCTCCCTGATACGAGCTGCCGCGAAAAACTATAAGGATGTTCTGATAATCTCCTCCAGGGATCAGTATGCAGGGTTGCTGGGGCTTCTTCATGAGAAGGAAGGATGCACTTCGCTTGCCGACAGGCGCTTTTATGCAGCTGAAGCCTTCAAAACATCATCCCATTACGATACTGCTATATTTAAATACTTTAACAGGAAAGAGGTAATACCTGTTTTCAGGGAGAGTATAAATTCCTGTTACCCTTTGCGTTACGGTGAAAATCCTCATCAAAAAGGTATCTTTTTTGGTGCTCCTGAAAAAATCTTTGATAAACTTCACGGGAAAGAGATTTCATATAATAACCTGCTTGATCTGGATGCTGCCCTGGGCCTTATCAATGAATTTACCGAACCGACATTTGTAATCATCAAGCATAATAATGCCTGTGGTGCAGCTTCAAGAGAGAATATAACTGAAGCATGGAACGAAGCTCTGGCCTGTGATCCTGTTTCGGCATTTGGTGGTGTTATTGCCACAAACTGTGTTGTTGATGGAGATACGGCAGGAGAGATTGACAAGATATTTTTTGAAATAATAATTGCACCTGGTTTTTCAGAATCCGCACTTGAAATACTTAAGCAGAAAAAAAACAGAATAATCCTTACGCATAAAGAGAATGTCCGGGATCTGTTTTCTTTCAGATCCATTCTTAATGGAGTCCTGTGGCAGGAAAAAGACAACAGTACGGAATCAGTCGCGGAGATGAAGCCTGTGACACAAAGAATTCCACTCCCCGAAGAGGCTGATGATCTGGTGTTTGCAAATAAGATTGTGAAGCACAGTAAATCGAATGCTATTGTTCTTGCAAAAAAAAGGCAGCTCTGCGCCAGTGGGATAGGGCAGACCTCAAGAGTAGATGCACTGAAGCAGGCAATTGAAAAAGCACGGACATTCGGATTCGATCTGAAAGGATCGGTAATGGCCTCTGATGCATTTTTCCCGTTTGCTGACAGCGTGGAGATAGCACACAATGCCGGTGTGACCGCAATAGTACAACCCGGAGGCTCTGTCCGCGATCAGGAATCAATTGATTTTTGCTCCTCGAACGGCATAGCAATGGTATTTACAGGAATCAGACATTTTAAACACTAAATAAGAATTAATTAATATCTCATTAAATGGGACTCTTTTCATTTTTGACACAGGAGATTGCAATTGATCTCGGAACGGCAAATACAATCATCATTCATAACGATAAGATCGTTGTTGATGAACCATCAATAGTGGCTATTGATAAAAACACCGGTAAGCTTATTGCAATTGGCGAAGTGGCCCGAAAGATGCATGGGAAAACACACGATAATATTAAGACTATCAGGCCTTTACGTGATGGTGTAATAGCTGATTTTAACGCGGCAGAACTTATGATCAGGGGGATGATCAAAATGATCAATGCGGGACCACGCTTTTTCTCCCCCTCTCTGAAGATGGTTGTTTGCATACCATCGGGCAGTACTGAAGTGGAATTAAGAGCTGTGCGTGACTCATCGGAACACGCCGGAGGACGGGATGTATATTTGATTTATGAACCGATGGCTGCTGCCATAGGTATCGGACTTGATGTTGAAGCTCCCGAAGGCGCTATGGTGATCGATATCGGTGGAGGTACTACCGAAATTGCTGTTATAGCGCTTGGCGGAATTGTATGTAATAAGTCTATAAGAATTGCGGGAGATGGTTTTACAGCTGATATCCAATCGTATATGAGACATCAGCACAACATAAAAATTGGCGAGAGAACGGCTGAGGATATTAAAATTGCTGTCGGAGCCGCAATGCCGGATATCGATAATCCACCACCCGATTATGTTGTGAGAGGACCAAATATCATGACTTCCCTGCCTATCGAAATACCAATCTCTTATCAGGAAATTGCTTACTGTCTCGATAAATCCCTTACGAAGGTTGAAGCAGCACTTCTTAACGTCCTGGAGCAAACACCCCCGGAACTTTATGCAGACATTGTGAATAAAGGGATTTACCTTGCCGGTGGAGGAGCATTGCTCAGGGGTATCGATAAAAGATTTGCCGATAAGATAGACATCAATTTCAATGTGGTCGAGAATCCTTTGCATGCAGTGGCCAGAGGAACCGGGATTGCACTGAAAAATGTGGATAAGTTTCCTTTTCTTATGAGATAACATGCCGGCCTAAATGAGAAACCTGCTAAACTTTCTGGCAAAATATAATAATCTTATTATTTTTCTGATTCTTGAAGGGGTAGCTTTATCTTTGTTATTTTCAGGTAATTCGTACCATAATACCCGCCTTGTAAAAGGTGTGAAAGGTTTAACAAAAGGAATCGAAGAGAAAATATACAATATACGCACCTATCTTGACCTTCGCGAGATAAACCTCAGTCTTGCCTCAGAAAATACAGCATTAAGGAACCAGATGGGACGATTGTTGAAGGAGGGGAACGTTCTTTTTTTTTCAGTTACAGATTCTCTTTTCGGGCAAAAGTACCAGTTTACTCCGGCTGAGGTCATAGGTAATTCGGTTAACAGACAGAAGAATTATCTGACTCTCAGTAAAGGGAAAAAGCATGGAATTGAACCTGATATGGCGGTCACCAATTCGGATGGTATTATTGGAGTTGTTGTTGGTTCTTCCAGGAACTTTTCGGTTGCCATGTCGCTTCTTAACCTTGATTTCAGATTAAGCGCCAGAATAAAGTCAAACGGATATTTTGGATCCCTGACATGGGAAGGCAGAGATTACAGACATGTGATATTAAGTGAAATACCGCAGCATGTAGTTGTAAATAAAGGGGATACTATTGAGACTACAGGCTATTCAGCTGTTTTCCCTGAAGGGATCATGATAGGCACAGTGAGTGACATCAGTAGAAGCGGCAGCGATTTTTACAAAATCACAATATCGCTGGTAGCTGACTTTAAAAAGCTTCATTTTGTGAATATAGTCGGAAATATGAAGAAGACAGAACAACTTGAACTTGAAAATTTATTTCAATGATCAACTCAATTCTCAGGTTTGGTATAATTTTTATTTTGCTGATATTTTTGCAGGTTCTGTTATTCAATAACATCAAGTTCAGCGGGTATATAAACCCGTATGTCTATATAATGTTCATCCTTCTTCTCCCCCATACTACACCATCATGGCTATTATTGCCGGTCTCATTTCTGACAGGGCTGACTATCGATTTTTTCTCCGGCTCACCGGGTGTTCATGCCTCAGCAACTCTGCTTGCCGGCTTTACCCGCCCATATGTTCTGAGACTTATTGCGCCCCGTGACGGTTACGAATCAGGTTCAGACCTGTCAATGCTTGCATATGGTTTCAGATGGTTTTTAATCTATACTGTCATTATAGTATTGATTCATCATATATTACTCTTCTATCTTGAAGTTTTCAGACTTGCCGATTTTTTCAGAACACTGATCAGGGTCATTCTGAGTTCGATTTTTACAATTACATTTATTCTTCTTGCTGAGTTTTACAGGAAGGGAAGGTAAACGTACCACATATGAAAGATATATTCATTAACAGGAAATATGTTATCATGACCCTGGTCGTGGTTACTTCTTTTGTCCTGTTAATCAGATTATTCTCAATACAGGTTCTCGAGGATTCCTACAGGTTGTCTGCTGATAACAACGTTCTCCGATATATCACTCAGTATCCTGCCCGCGGATTAATATTTGACAGGAACGGCAAGATGATGGTCTATAATCAGGCAGCTTATGACCTGATGGTGATACCGGCCCAGACCTCAGAGATGGACACAACAGCATTTTGCGAAATGCTCGGGATTACCAGAGACCTGTTTGTGAAACAGATGAAAGCAGCTATCAATTATCAGAAGCGCGCGCCTTCCATTTTTCTGAAACAGCTATCAGCTGAAACTTATGCCCGGTTCCAGGAAAAGATGTTTCTTTTTCCCGGATTCTATGTCCAGCCCAGAACGCTCCGGAAATATTCCAGACCCATGGCAGCACATCTGCTTGGTTATGTCAGTGAAGTTGATGAGGGCATTATTAAAATGGAGCCCTATTATAAATCCGGAGATTATATTGGTAAAAGCGGAATAGAAGAGTCGTATGAAAAGGAGCTCAGGGGGGAAAGAGGTGTAAAGATTTTCCTGGTAGATGTTTATAGCCGTATAAAAGGATCGTATGCTGACGGACGTTTGGATACAGTTGCTGTGCAGGGATCTGACATTATCACAGCTATTGATATGGATCTCCAGGAATATGGAGAGAGGCTGATGCAGAATAAAACGGGGAGTATCGTAGCTATCGAACCAAAAACAGGTGAAGTTCTTACTCTTGTCTCCACTCCCAACTATGACCCAGGTTTGCTGGTCGGAAGAATACGGTCGGAAAACTATGCCAGACTGAATGCTGATACCATGTTGCCTCTTTTCAACAGGGCGCTGATGGCTTCCTATCCTCCGGGTTCAGCATTCAAGCCCATCAACGGACTTATCGGATTGCAGGAGAGTGTCATTGAGACATCTACACAGTTCGGATGCAACAATGGATACCTTTTCGTAGGATGTCATTCACACAGTACACCTTTATCCCTTGTTCATGCAATTTCAAATTCATGTAATTCATATTTCTGTCAGGCTTTCAGGAGAGTACTTGAAAATCCTTCTTACTCCTCTGTTTCTCAGGCTTTTAAAAAATGGAAAGAATACCTGACACAATTTGGGTTTGGAACTAAACTGGGAACAGATTTTGTTAATGATCTCCCCGGCTTTGTTCCATCGGTTGAATATTATGACAAATATTATGGCAGTAACAGGTGGAAAGCCCTGACAGTCATCTCTCTTGCAATAGGGCAGGGAGAGATAGGTACGACACCTCTTCAGATGGCCAACATGACAGCGGCGATAGCCAACAGAGGCTATTATTATAGTCCGCATGTAGTTAAGTCAGTTGGTGCTACAGGAAATATTGATCAAAAATTCACGACAAAACATATAATAAATATTGATTCGGCTAATTTTGAGCAGATTGTGCTGGGGATGGAAGAAGCAGTAAACGGAGGAGCCGGCTCCACTGCCAGGATAGCAGCCCTGAAAGATATTATTGTATGCGGTAAAACAGGAACTGCACAGAACCCTCACGGCAAGGATCATTCTGTGTTTATTGCCTTTGCTCCAAAGGAGGATCCGAAAATTGCAATTGCAGTATATGTTGAGAATGCCGGGTTCGGAGCAACCTATGCTGCCCCGGTGGCGAGCCTGATGATTGAAAAATACCTCAGAGGGGAAATAACGAATAAATACCAGGAGCAGAGAATGTTGGAGTTAAATCTTGTAAGCAGGTGAAACGCACCATAAATATCTGGAACGGATTGGACAAGATCACAATTCTGATCTTCTTACTTATGGTCATAATCGGGTGGCTTAACATTTACGCTGCAGTTTATAATGAAGAACATACAAAAATAATTGATCTGTCGCAACGTTACGGCAAGCAGTTTATCTGGATACTTGCCGCAATTGTTATTGCAATGTTCGTTGTGATAATCGACAACAGATTCTATTTCTTCTTTGCCTATTTCATCTATGGTTTTCTGTTGTTCCTTTTGCGTCTGGTCCTGATAGTGGGGAAGGAGATAAACGGTGCAAGATCATGGTTTGAGTTCGGGGGACTTACATTACAGCCATCGGAGTTCGCTAAATTCGGAACTGTTCTTGCCCTGGCCGCTTACCTGAGCTCCTGGAAACAGGAACTGACTAAAATAGCTGTCTTTCTCCTTGCCTCAGGGATGATAGTCTTACCTGCAATCCTGATAGCTGCACAGCCTGATATGGGCTCAACTGTTGTCTTTTTTGCCCTCTTTATTGTGCTTTACAGGGAAGGAATGAGTTCTTATATTTTTGTTTCCGGATTACTGATGGTTTTACTCTTTTTCCTGACTCTTCTTTTCGATAACCTTGTTCTTACGACTGTAATTATTGCAATTGCATTCTTTTTTGCATGGTTCATAACCAGAAAATTGAAATTGTGTCTTGCCGGACTCGGGATAATGGCTTCTGTATCGGCAGTAATCTGGCTGCTCGATCATTTTGTCCTTAAAGCCCTTGGGAATGAAATTGTTATTTTATTATCGGTCTTCCTTTCAGGCCTCCTTTATGCTTTATATTTTTATAATAAGAAAGCTGTAAATCTGCTGATCATTTATCTTTTTCTGCTTGGCAGTATATTATTTGTAAATTCTGTTGACTATACCTTTAATAATTTACTGAAACCTCATCAGAAAGAAAGAGTGGAGATCATGCTTGGTTTTAAAACCGATCCGCATGGAACAGGGTATAGTTTAAACCAGTCAATAATCTCGATCGGTTCAGGCGGATTTACCGGAAAAGGATATCTGCAGGGGACTCAGACAAAATTCAAGTTTGTACCTGCTCAAAGTACCGATTTCATCTTCTGTACAGTTGGTGAGGAGTGGGGGTTTCTCGGATCACTGGTGGTTATCGGATTATATGTATTTCTTTTGCTGAGGCTCATCATTCTGGCTGAACGCCAGAGATCCGGGTTTTCAAGAATTTACGGTTATGGAGTTGTATCGATAATCTTTATCCATTTCTTTATTAATATAGGTATGGCTATAGGCCTTGTTCCTGTCATTGGTATTCCCTTACCCTTCTTCAGTTATGGCGGCAGCTCATTGTGGGGATTTACAATCCTTCTGTTTGTTTTCTTGCGGCTGGATGCAAGCCGGACCGAATATCTTATATGATCAGAATGGCATTGTGATCCTGTGCGAAATCTGCATTCCAAAATCATTTTCAACATAATCGATCAGCTCCGGGAAAAACTCCATAAAGTCATCCTGAAGAGAATAATAGTTCCTCTTAAGGGCTTTAACTGCAAACTTTGTTTCGTTCGGAAGAGTGGAATTCTTGCTCAGAGTATTCAAAACATGCCGGATACCATTGATAGTCTGATATGATTCAATCCAGTTATTTATAATAAAAAAAGGCATCATCTGCCTGACATTCTCAGGCAATATTTCATAATTATTTACAAGCGCCCTGTAGAAATTATAAGTTACACTTTCAAGGGGTCTTCTGGAAAAAAAGTTCCATTCTTTTGTCAGGAAATGATCATAAATAATATCTGTTACAACACCGGAATATTTATGATATTTCCTGGTAAAGAATATCTTGCTGCGATGAACTACAGGATGCCGGTCAGTAAACCCGTCAATATGACGATGCAGAATAATTCCTTTTCTTATTTGATCAGGATATTTAAGATAATCGCGCCCCTTTACATAATCACCTATGTAGTTTCCGATGATAATCTTGTCTGAATCGCCGGACAGGTATATATGCGCAAGTACATTCATTTTGTAGCATAATAGTACGAAGAATTTGCCATATCCCCGGTTATATACAAAACATTTTCTTTAACATATTTTCAGGTTAATGTGGAATTAGGGTTAAGATATTGTTCTACAGTAAAATAGATCATTTTAACAGGCAATAAAAAAATCCTTCGTAATGCTCGGAATTTCGTTATTCAAATTATAAATTTGTTGATTCGTTTTATTAAGAAACGTTAACCACGACAAATAAATTGTTAAACAAATAAGGAGGATTTATGATCAGGAAAAATATCATTATAATAGGAGCCGCAGGCAGGGATTTTCATAATTTCAACACTTTTTACAGAGATAACGACTATTACAATGTTGTTGCTTTTACGGCAGCTCAGATCCCTGATATTGACGGAAGAAAGTATCCTGAGGGTTTGTCAGGCAGATTATATCCAAAAGGTATTCCGATTTTTCCTGAAGAGAATCTTTCCATGCTTATCAAAAAATACAAAGTTGATGACTGTGTCTTTTCATACAGCGATGTTACTTATCAGAAAGTAATGGCAGTAAGTGCAGTTGTGAATTCTTCCGGTGCTAATTTTGTTCTGCTCGGCCCATCAGATACCATGATAAAAAGCACAAAGCCGGTTATTGCAGTAGGAGCTGTTAGAACCGGTTGCGGAAAGAGCCAGACCTCAAGGAGGATAATTGAACTCCTTATGGAGAGAGGTTTGAAAGTAGTGGCAGTGCGCCACCCGATGCCTTATGGTGACCTGAATTCACAAAAAGTTCAACGTTTTGCGGTTATAAAAGACCTGGAAAAGAATAAATGTACTATTGAAGAAATGGAGGAATATGAACCTCATGTTGTCAGAGGAAATGTAATATATGCCGGTGTCGATTACGAAGCTATTCTCCGCAAGGCAGAAAAAGATCCTGAAGGATGTGATGTAATTGTCTGGGATGGAGGCAATAACGATTTCCCTTTTTATAAGCCCGATCTTATGATTACAGTTACCGATCCTCACAGAGCCGGTCATGAGCTGAAATATTATCCGGGGGAGGTAACCCTGCGTCTTGCTGATGTTGTTGTAATAAATAAAATTGACACATCAGCTCCTGAAGACATTCAGGTTGTCAGGGAAAGCATTGAAAAGGTAAATCCTAATGCTATTGTTGTTGATGGTGCCTCTCCGATAAAAGTGGATGATCCCTCCCTGATCAGAGGTAAAAGAGTGCTTGTGGTCGAAGATGGCCCTACACTTACGCATGGTGAGATGAAACTGGGTGCAGGAGTGGTTGCAGCCCGGAAGTTCGGTGCTTCAATACTTGTTGATCCCCGGCCATTTACGGTAGGCAGGCTCAGTGAGACATTCAGGTTGTATCCTGAAATAGGAACACTTCTTCCGGCAATGGGCTATGGTGAGCAACAGTTGAAGGATTTGGAAGAAACAATAAACAATACCGATTGCGACAGTGTAATAATCGCTACTCCTATTGATCTTAACAGAATAATAAAGATCAGAAAACCAAATACAAGGGTTTATTATGAATTGCAGGAGATTGGCGATCCGAATCTCTCACAGGTCATTGATGATTTTGTTAAGAAGCATAAATTGATAGTTAAGAAGAAGTAAGCCGGACGACTAATCCCTCCTCTTTTATTTTCCCGCAGATTTCGCTGATTTTCTCAGATCTGTATTATATCTGGATTTATCTGCCAGATCTGCGAAAAAAATAGAACATTAGTTTTTTGATATTAACGTTGCACCCTTGCATTACCCTTCCAGATGCTCCAAACCTGTTCTTCGTCGGCAGGCAGGCCATAGTCTGTAAGGACCGTGGTTGCCAGCACTCCTGTAGCCCATGCAAACTGCACCCATTTTTCAGATCCCCAGCCTTTAAGGATTGAATATAATAATCCGCCAACAAAGCCATCGCCTCCGCCGATACGATCAAGGACATTTATCTGCCGGGGCTCAACGATGTGCCATTTATCACCTTCAAGCATGATAGCACCCCAGAGATGTTCATTTACACTGATAACCTGACGCAGGGTTGTTGCAAAGACAAGGGCACCCTGAAACTCTTTCTTAACACAATTGATCATTGCTTTAAATTTGTCAATCTGTGATGCGAGATCTTTGCCTCCTGCCTCCGGGCCCTCTATCCCAAGACACAGCTGGAAATCTTCCTCATTTCCCACAAGGATATCCGCAACACCTGCTATCTCCTTAAATATCTCCCCGAGCTCTTTTTCACGGTTTTTCCAGAATGTAGCACGATAATTGAGATCAAACGAAATACGTGTTCCGTATTTCTTCGCCGTTCTTGCAAGTTCAAGGCAGAAAGTGCTTGTTTCGGGTGAGAGCGATGCAATAAGTCCTGACAGGTGCAGGATCTGAACACCCTCTTTGCCAAAAATCCGCTCAAGATCGAAGTCTTCAACATTTAATGTTCTGCCGACCTCCCCGGCACGATCGTTATGTACTCTCGGTCCCCTTGATCCATACCCGCTGTCGGCAATATTGAACTGATGACGGAACCCCCACGGGTCGCCCTGTTCAACTTCTTTTCCCTCATATATAAGATGCCGGCTTGAAAGGTTATCTTTAATAAATCTTGCGATCGGGCTGCCCTTGACGAATGTTGTCAGCACTTTAACAGGAAGCCCCAGACAGGAAGAAACAGTGGCTACATTTGTTTCAGCACTAGTGGCGTGCATGATGAATGTATCGCTGCAATGAACAGGCTGGCTGTTTACAGGGGTTATACGGACACCCATGCTGGTCGGCACCAGCAGTGCCCAGGTGTAATCTTTTTTAAGTTCTATTTTCATTGTAATTATCTTAAAAGTGCTTAAATAGTTTCTTTCCTGCCTCTTCAAAGCCAGGCTTATTAAGAAGTGCGAACATATTTTTCTTATAAACCTCAACCCCAGGTTGATCAAATGGATTAACATCCAGTATATATCCGCTTATTGCACATGCCAGTTCAAAGAAATAGATTAACTGGCCAATATAATATTCAGTCAATTCAGGAATGGTCAGGGTGATAATTGGAACATTCCCTTCGGAATGTGCCAGAGTTGTTCCGATCTGAGCATTGTAATTGACTTCCGAAACTCTTTTTCCGGCCAGATAATTCAATTCATCAGAATCATCACTTTCCCGTGGGATCTTGAGTTTTTTCCGGGGATTTTTAACAGATAATATGGTTTCAAAGAGTATTCTCTGTCCTTCCTGTATATACTGGCCCAGTGAGTGAAGATCAGTTGTAAAGTCAACTGAGGCCGGGAAGAGTCCTTTTCCATCTTTCCCCTCACTTTCGCCATATAATTGCTTCCACCACTCTGCCATGTAGTGCAATTTTGGGCAGAATCCAACCAGGATCTCTGTTGTGCGTCCTGTTTGAAGGATCAGATTCCTGGCAGCAGCATATAAGAGAGAAGGGTTATCAGTTGCGTTCTTATTTTTCCTTGTCAGTAACTCGAAAGCCTTAGCTCCTTTAACCAGCATCCTGATATCCTGTCCGCTGATGGCAACAGGCAGCAGACCGACAGGAGTAAGTACCGAGAAGCGGCCTCCGATATTGTCGGGTATGATGAAAGTATCGTAACCGTTAGTCTCTGCAAGTGACCGGAGCGCACCTTTTTCTTTATCAGTTACAGCTATGATTCTGTCAGCTGCTTTTGCTTTGCCGATCTTCTTCTCAAGGTGGTCCTTGATGATTCTGAAAGCGATGGCAGGCTCAGTGGTGGTACCCGATTTCGATATAACTACAATTGAATAGTTCCTGTTGTCGAGTATCTCCAGAAGATCTGATAAATAATCTTCACAGATATTCTGCCCTGCGTAGAAAATATCATGATGTTTTGTTTTTAATAAAGGCAAAAAGCTGTGAGAAACGGCTTCTATCACTGCTCTGGCTCCAAGATAGGAGCCGCCAATACCAATAACAACCGTTGCGTCGGAAACTGATCTCAGATGTTTCGCAATTTTTTCTATCCTGTCAAGCTGGGGAAGGATATCATCAGGAAGGGAAAGCCACCCGAGAAAATCATTCCCTGATCCCGTTCCGGCATTTAAGGCTTCGAGGTGCCTTACTGATTGCTGTGCAAGGGCAATAACCTCTTCATGCGAGACAAAGCCGCTTAAATTTTTTAGATTTATACTTATGTTCTCTTTCATTATTATTAAAGTATTTTCCATAATTCTGCTGAAGGACAAAGGTAAAAAAAAGCCGTCAGGATTGAACCTGACGACCTGTAAAATAAGCGGAAATAATATATTGAATAGTATCTATCTCCTGTGTACTCCACCTGCGCTGGAAGAGTGTGTATTAACATATTTGGGATTGCCTTTGTAATTAATATCCCCGGCGCTGGAAGCCCTGGCAGTGATCCTTTCGGAAACATTTATATCTGCATCCCCGGCACTGGATGCTGAGATACCTGCTTCCCTTATTTCCAGTTCATATGCATTCAGATCTCCGGCGCTGCTAAGGTTAGCATTAAGTTTGTCAGCCTGCCCTGAAAGAGTCATATCTCCTGAACTGCTGATATCTGCAGTAATTTCCTTTGCGTACACTTCAAGTTTTATGTTGCCGGCGCTGCTGGCCGACAATTCAAGGAGATCGCTCCTTACAGGAGTCAATCCGATAATATCTCCTGCACTGGAGGTTTTTACAGACAGGATATCCTTCATTGTAACATAAACCCTTTTCATTTCAGCATCACGGATATTCGCATCAGTATAAACATGCAGGTTGCCACCTTTTATTTCCGTAAGGATGTATTCATGCAGGTTTTCATCGGCTTCGACCTCTATTCTCTCTATGTCTCCCTGCCTCAGGAAAACATCAATCCCGGAACTGACCCTTATGCCGGAAAATCTTTCGGCTTGTCTCTCTTTCTTGACAACCTTATTGTTTCCGTAAACTGTCTTACGGATCTGCCCGTTCACACAAGCACTAAGAGACAGGCAAATCACAGCAACCATTAGATACTTCAGGTTTTTCATATTCTTCTTTTTTGGTTTCTTGTTGTTTTTCAAATTAAAGACTGACAGAAATTAAAGATGTTGCATCTTACCCTGAAGATTTTAATGCCATTTGAATATTTTAAGTCCGGCCGCAAAGAATATCACTCCGGTTGCAGTGAGTATTAAAATAGATACATCATTGCCTGCGACCAGTCCATCTCATAAAAGCAGAAAATTGAATTCCCCAGTTTGTCATCCCAGAGAACAAGTTCCCATTGATATTCTTTATTTTCCGCCCTGTTAAGTCAACAAACAGATCATCTCAATACCTTTTACAGCCTCAACCTTTTTAAAAGATTTCCAGACTCCTTTGACCTCTATGACATAATTACCGGTAATCAGGGGAACAGGTTTTTAAATTAATTAACGTCAGGCAGGATAATTAGTTTATTCTGATTAGTCA
>DATKXL010000176.1:0-3642 GCA_035529055.1 Bacteroidales bacterium | reverse complement strand
AGTTCGCGGGGATTTACATCGGTTGTATGTGTATTTGCACTTTTAGCATCTTTGCGATACTGTGATAGTTTGCCGGGCGATTCAAAATCATCATGAATATTTTTCAGAGCAGCAAAGCAGATCAGCGGATTGCCGCTGACCAGGATGCCGGAACCGTTATCATCTGTAAGTGTGAGCCAGCGTGTATCTGTTTTGTATCCATTCTCCTGCGGCCGGATATACGGGACATACTGGTCATCAACCGTACTCTCATAAAGCCCTACATCAGCTGAGGTTTTCCGGTCAGCATAGTTTTCATGAGGACCCCGACCAAGCCACTTCAGATTCCTGTACTCTTCGGGAAGCTGCAACTGCATTCCCATCCTTGGTATTTCGGGTATATTATCTGATACTTTTGAGAACTGGTTTTTAACAGTTATATCGCCCGATCCGTATATTGAGTAAGTTGTAACCAAACCGGCTATTTTGCCTCCTTTTGTATCAGGTATATCGTATTCAAGAGTGATGACCACTTTGCTCATTTCAGGCTGGGTAATATTGATCCTTTTTATTGCTGATCGTTCTCCCGCTTTTTTCCATACACCAAGTCTGGTGTCCATTCCGTATCCATAGTCATTATCGGTTGGAGCTCTCCAGAAGTCAGGCTCAGGACCCTTGATGATCAACTCTCTGCCTTTATAAGCGAACGACTCCATACTTCCCTTTTCAAGATCAAATACAATTTTCATATCACTGCCACTCACTTCAAGCTTCGTATCAACTGTTTTGGTCTGGAGTACAGCCAGTTCATCTCTTTTTGCAGCAACCGGTTTACCTTCAACCGGCAATCTGAACTGGGCAGTTGCATAAACATGATCTTCAGGTACATAATTCCATCCATCACTTCTCGATACCCTGATATTCAGGAAATATTCTGCGCCGGGAGCAGGATCAATTTCAGAGATTGGAATCATGATTCGCATCTCTTTCCCGGGCTTAAACTCAGGCAGCGGGACTTTTCCGGACTGGACAGCAACTCCATCTGAAACAACCTCCCATTCGAAATTGAATTCTGACAGATCAGTAAAGTCATATTTATTTCTGACCATTATTAAGCCTGCAGTAAGGTCAACAGGCTCAAATCCAACATACTGATAAACTTTTTTTACTTCATTTAATCCGGGTTTTCCGTTTCTGTCGGGCCATGTCAGTCCATTAAGGCAGAAGTTTCCGTCGCTTGGTATTCCTTCTTCCCCATAATCACCTCCATAGGTCCAGTATTTTTCACCATTCTCATCCGTCTCTAAAAGTCCCTGATCCACCCAGTCCCAGATAAATCCGCCCTGCAACTTTGGATATTTCTCGATAACATCCCAGTAATCCTGAAGATTACCGGTTGAATTACCCATCGCATGAGCATATTCGCACAAGATAAGGGGCCGGTCATTCTTTGCATCTTTCGCATAAGCCTCAATCTGGCCTATCCTGGCGTACATCGGACACCAGATATCGGTATGTCGTTCGGTTGCATTGGTGCTCTGTTCTGCCCGTTCATATTGTACCGGACGGGTGGCATCCCTGCTTTTTATCCATTTGTAGCCGTTAAGGAAATTATGACCGTCGCCGGCTTCATTGCCCATTGACCAGATGATTACAGAAGGGTGATTCTTGTCACGCTCCACCATGCTTTGTATCCGTGTCAGATGAGCAGCCGCCCATTCAGGTTTATCGGCAAGTGTAATATCCTTGTCATAGCCCATCCCGTGCGACTCGATATTGGCTTCATCGATCACATAAAGACCATACTTATCGCATAATTCGTACCACAATTCCTGATGGGGATAGTGCGAGGTTCTGACTGCATTGATATTATTACTCTTCATTAACCTGATATCTTTAAGAAGTGTGGCTTCATCCACTACATGACCGGTGATGTCGTGGTGCTCATGCAGATTTGTTCCCTTCAGATAGATAGCAGCTCCGTTAACCAGCAGCTGTGAGTTAATTATTTCCACCCTCCTGAATCCAATCCTGGCACTGACACTCTCGAGCTGGTTTCCAAAATTATCTTTCAGATTCAGTACCAGTGTATAAAGTTGCGGCGTTTCGGCGCTCCATTTTCTTACATCGGGCAACTCCTTAACAAAATTTACAGAAGCGCTTTTACCAGATAACCTGACTTCTTTTAATTCGGAATAAATCTTCTGGTCGTTGTCGTACAGTGAAGCTTCAACATTAAAATCAACAGCGTTCTCATCTGTGCTGTTTAATGAAACATCCAGTTTAAGCTTTCCGTCTTTGTAGCTGTTTTCCAGGTCGCCAACAGCAAAAAAGTCTCTTATATAAGTTACAGGACGTGCATGAAGAAAAACGGATCTTTGTATTCCGCTAAGCCTCCAGAAATCCTGATCCTCCAGATAGCTGCCATCGCTCCAGCGATATACTTCCACTGCAAGTGAGTTATTCCCCCTTTTAAGGTATTTGGTGATATTGAATTTCGCAGGTGTTTTACTATCCTGGCTGTACCCGACAAGCTGTTCATTCACCCACACATAAAATGCTGAGCTTACTGCTCCAAAATGAAGAAAGACCTCTTTATTCTTCCATTCAGCAGGTACCTTAAAGCTTCGTTTATAAGAACCTACCGGGTTCCATTCATGATCAATATAAGGAGGATTATTCTTAAATCCATATCCTATATTGACATAAATCGGCACATCATATCCTTTAGTCTGCCAGTTTGAGGGGACCTCGGTATCGGCCCAGTCGCGAGTGTCATAATCATCTTTGAAGAACCAGTATGGTCTTTCATCAGGTGAGTTGACCCAGTTGAATTTCCAAATTCCATCGAGCGACAGGTAATTTGGAGAATTTGTTTTGTTGCCTTTAAAAGCAGAAAGTTCATCTGGAAAACTTATCAAGGTTGCATGTGGATCTTCCCTGTTCTGATTAAACATGCCGGGATTCTCCCAGTCGCGTGGTTCATTTTCCGTAAAAGCAACTCCATCATACTTGCTGTACCTTTTGCAGCCAAAGAGAAAAAGAGTGATCATTAGAAGGTAAAGTGTAAAGTTCTTCATCGTTTCAGTTATTTTTTTGGAAATAAATATAAGGAAAAACCACTTGTTTTCCGCAAAATCCTAAATTAGGTTTATAACTCTTTGATCTTCAATTGAGGGTTTATCAATTTACCACGGGGTAACACGGGGTGTCACGGGGTAATTCACGGAGTAAATTTCTAAACGAAGTAAGCAGTGTTACACTGTGATAACTCTGTGCAACACCGTGGTTAAACAGACACTGATTACTATGTTGTGGTTTGTATATTTTCAAGAGAGAGGAATTCTTCCTGTTATTTTCCTCTGATTCTGAAACCTGCAGAGATCTGGAGAAAATTATTTTTCCAGGGTTCAATATACAATGGATCATATGGATCCGATGATTCTACCGAAGCAGCTATCAGTCCAAACACGTACCTCACCGTAAGATTTATCCTGAAAGGCAAGTTTGCCTCTGCTCCAATTACCAGGCCAAGATCCGCTTTCTTATAATATACATTTATTTTCTCCTTGTTACCACTTACATTGTCTTTCTGTAAAGCACTCAGCAGATAACCAAACTGGGCTCCTGCATGAACGTTTAAAAAATCAAGAGGCTGATACC
>DATKXL010000175.1:0-2040 GCA_035529055.1 Bacteroidales bacterium | reverse complement strand
GATTATCCTCACTTTTTTATTATGCGAAGTAATACAATGGTATCTGTTGTGAACCATCTACTTAGTTGTCCTAATTTCGCTAATTACTTCGCATAATATCTTGTCTCATTTAGCAAGGTTTTTCAGCATTACCATTAATTCATTATTACCCTTCCAGGCTGGTATATTATCAGCAGTTATGTTTTTATACGCGTTCTTTACCGCTTCAAACGTAAATTTAGGATTCATCCGAGCGTATATTTCCGTAGTCAATACCGATTTGTGTCCCAGGAAGTCTCTAATATGTATCAATTCAACCTTTGATTCCAATAAATGCATAGCCTTGGTATGCCTTATGGCATGGCAACTCAGATGATCAGGTACCAATGAGGGGTTTTTCTCGTTAGCCATCTTTACATATTTAACCAGTATATTATTAACCCCATTACGTGTCATTTTCTGCCCCTGATAATTTGGGAACAAGGGTTTTTGTGCATTTTCCCTGTTTAAAAGACCACTTTGGGTCATGTATTGTCTGAGAATTCCTACCTGCTTATCGGGAAGAGGTATTGACCTGCATTTGTTGCCCTTCCCATGCAGGATAACCCTATATGGTTTGTTTGTGATGAATAGGGAAGTAGGTGTCAGATCAATAATCTCCTGAACTCTTGCGGCACTTTCGTACATCAACGATAACAAGGCTATGTCCCGGAGTCCTTTGGCTTTTTGAGTGTCGGGTTGTTGCAACAACAGTTTCATTCCGTCAATATTCAGATAATTAAAAACTTTGCTTTCTGTCTTTTTAGAAGGAATGGATAATATTTGATGACAATCAAATAAATGGCTTGGGTTCATATATTCGGCATATTTTATGAAGGAAGATATGGCTGCTAATCGCTGATTGCGGGTAGCCTCGCCACAGCCCCTTTCTTTCTGGAGCCAATCAAGGAACCCTGCAACCAAATCCCTATTAAGAAGAGTGAATGACAGCTTAGTTACAGGTAGGTTCTTATTCACATGCATATATTTAATGAGCAGGATAAATGTATAGCTGTATGATTTTATCGTATTCGCACTAACCCCCTTTTCATGTGGCAGGTATGTTTTCAGAAAGCCGGATAGAAGCCGGGCAAAGTCGGTTACTTGTTTCATGGCTGTCATTTAGTTTTGGCCGGAATATCAGGGAGAACATCTACATACAATCCGTCGGTATCCTTCAGTAGTTCCGGATACATTTGCGAGGTCAGCCTTATATATTGTTCGGTCGATTCCAGTGACTGATGCCCGAGATAAGCCGAAAGGTAGGGCCATGAACAATACAGGTCCACACCTTCATTGGAAAGTTTTAGAAAAGAATGACATGCAAAGCTGTGACGGATATCATGGATCCTGGGTCCTTTTCTGTTACCTGTAAAAGGGATTCCCGCCAATACAAGTACCTTCCGGAACCAGCGATGTACAGCACCATGTTTACATACTCCACCATTCAATGAAACAAAGAATGGACCATTTTCACGTTTCAAGCCACTGACGGGAAGCTTATCCCGATGTTCCAGATAGTCTTTGCAGACAACAGTAAGCGAGTCCGACATCGGTACCAACCTGTCTTTTCCGTTTTTAGTATCTTTTAAGGTCAGGCATCTCCAACTCATATTTACATCCTTATTCTTTAAAGATAAGGCCTCACTGATACGAATACCTGTCCCGTAAAGCAACCGTAACAGGCAGGGCATGATCAACAGACAGGAATAAACATTCCTTTGTCTCATCCTCAGACTGTCGCAGGCCCGGAATATTGCGTCTATCTCTTCATGGGAATAAATATAGGGAATAAATGTGCTGTCTGGATATTTGGGTAGTTGGGGAACATAGGTTTTGATACCCTGTTCACGGAGGTATTCCGCGAACTGTTTTACCACCTTAACTTTACTATATATGGTCAGCTCAGCCTCATTATGACGTCTGTCGGCCCATTTACCAGATATCTCTTTGGTTAATCCAAGGATTGTATAGCCCTGATCCAGTATAAACCGATCAAATCTATAAAGTGTCCTTTCCTCT
>DATKXL010000174.1:0-2388 GCA_035529055.1 Bacteroidales bacterium | reverse complement strand
ACTGGGATGCATATAAGAAAAATCTCGACAAACGGGTAAGTGTGCACATAAAGAGAGTTGGAGAGATTAGCGGTTTCTAACAGATTGTTTTTAGTCTTTTTCTCTCGGTGATCTGGCGGCACACCTTCTTCTCATACATGGTAACTATAAGTTCGGCAGTTTGATAAATATCATATGAACTGCGATTGATTGTGGCATCGAATAGTGTTTCGATGTTGACAGACTTTTTATCAAGAAAGGTCTGAATGAGGTTAAACCTTTTTTCATCAGCGTCCACCACAAACTTCTCAACAGCTTCAATACCCATATTTTTCTTTCTCATGACATTATCGACTCTCCAGTAGAACGGTGCCGAGAGCCTTATGTGAAGTGCATCCTTTACATCACGCGCGATTGAAACGCCACCCCTGCCCACAATAACCACATACCCCTCCTTGCAGATCGATAATACCACATCTTTAACCGCCTTCTTAACCCTTAAATCACTTACAAAACCACCTGAAAAAGCCATTATCATCTCTGAAAGATTTGATAACTCATGACCCCGATAAAAATTCTCAACCCTTTGAGCATCGGTATTAAGCTCTGTTGCAATCGCGTAGATGATATCCTTATCGACCCATCTCCATTTTGTCATGTCATATTTGCGGTTAAGATTATCAACCACATTATGAGCCACTTCCCGGGCATCGCATCCCGTAAGTCGAGATATTGTAATGACAGGTCCATCCTCTTCAGCAGGTTTGTTAAGAACAGATTTCCTGTACCGGTCGTCAAAATAATCAAAGAATTTTTCCATTTTATCGGCCTCCTTTCCTGAAATCTCTAGAGCATTATCCTTACAAAACTCATTAAATATCTTAAAATCTGCCTCTTACTTACCCCGGCATACAGATTATGTTTAGAAATTAAAGGTCAAAAAATGTTCTATATTAACCGAATCAAATTACGAAAAAGAAATGAATTTTGAAAATATTTTTATCAGCTGATACCTTGCTCTTGTTTGATAATAAATTCGCATATTTAACCTTTAAGAAAAGGGTGTTATGGCCCGATTTTTGAGGCAAAACAGGTTGATTTACCATGAAAAGGCTATTATTAAATATTGCAGCATTAACTCTGGGCGTTCTCATCTTTATGACTTCAGGGTGCCGAAAGGACTATACTATAAGTGAAAAGCAGGTCATCCTGTTTCAATATGATTATGTCAATTATGCCTGGGGGTATCAACAACAAGGATTTATTATTGATAATGAGGGTAATGTACTTGTGTATAATAACCCCGACGAGTGGAATATATCTGAAAAGGATTATATACTGACAGAAGAGCAGGTCAGTGAAAACCTTGAAAAATGCATTCATTCCGGCAAAAAAATTGCCAGAGAAACTCTCCTTAAATACTCTGGTTTTATTCCGAATATTGCGTCAAGCAAAGTATCTGCCCCGAAAAATGTTGGTGCCGATGCAGGAACAACATCCTTTATCTGCTACCAGTATAATGAAAGTACAGGTACATATAAAGGTTATCTTATCAGGATGGAGGGTGATTTTACCAGTGAGAACCTGAACTTTTATTCAAAAAAAATCACTGCCTGGATGAAAGATATCAACAGTGGCATTCCCAGTAATTAAATCGTACCCCGGCCCTTCAGGTTGTTTTATCCGAAAAAAATTGAATCTCCTCCATCTTTGGAGTTGTTTTTCGATTTTGTTATATCTTTACTTTAAACAAAACAATCATCTCGCTAATTATTAAACCATACATCATGAATGACACATCAATTTTTTCCAGACCTGAGCTTATCTGGTTTATTGTCGGACTTATCCTTTTCCTCCTTGAACTGGTACTTCCGGGGTTTGTGATCTTTTTCTTCGCTGTGGGAGCCTGGGTGACTGCGCTTTTATGCCTTGTGGCTAATCCGGGTATAAACCTTCAGGTTATCGTGTTTGCCGTTACCTCAGTCCTTTCCCTTCTGGCACTTAGAAAAATGATCCAGAAAAGGTTCTTTTTCAGCAAGGATAATCTTTCAGAAAGTGTCGAGGATGAGTTTACGGGTAAAGAAGCTGTCGCTCTTACTGATTTTAAAGCCGGTATTAATGGCAAAGTTGATTTTAAAGGGACTTCATGGAACGCCGAATCTGAAAAGAATATCCGTGAAGGTCAGACTGTTATAATCAGGAGTAAAGAAAATTTCAAACTATTTGTTGAACCAAAGAATAATTAAAATGGCAGGATTAAGTACTATTTTTATCGTTATTGGTGCTACAACATCAAGCACCACACTGATTCTTCTGGGGATAATCTTTCTGGGATTCATCCTGGTAGCTTCCATGGTCAAAGTTGTTCCTCAGAGAACAGCTATAATTGTTGAAAGACTCGGGAAATAC
>DATKXL010000173.1:0-5716 GCA_035529055.1 Bacteroidales bacterium | reverse complement strand
CCCTGTCTCCAGAACCAGCTGCCTTCGTTTGATAATTAGAAAGAGAGTCCCCAGGATAAGCACTGCTCCTATCATAGCTACAAAGTCGAGTTGTATCATGACAATGAAACAGGCCAGAAAACCAATTATGCTTACCCAGGCAGGTGTTTTGAAAGAGGGCCGGAAATCAGCACTGGTCAGAGATTCAAAAGCAGCGCTCAGGTTCAGGAATCCGTATGTGGTGATGAAAAAAATGGTGACGATCCGGGCTATGACATCCAGTTCCCCGATGAGAATGCCTGCTTCGGCAATAAGGAAAGTGAGCAGAAGGGCATTCCTGGGTTCCCTGGCAGCCCCGGTGCCGCGAGCGAAAACCCGGGGAGTAATTTTATCAATGGCTGTGGACTGCAGGATCCTGGGAGCCGCCAGGATACTGCCCAGGGCTGAGCTTAGGGTAGCTCCCCAAATACCGGCAATAACCAGTTGGGGAACCAGGGCTATCTTGAATAATGCCTTGGGATCAGTGGCAAGAAGTTCCCCATCCACAGTGTAAGCAAAGAAAAATGCCAGAATGATATACACTACTAAACCGATCGATATGGCAGAAATGGTACCAATGGGAATGGATTTTTTTGGGTCCTTAAGATCTCCCGACATTGAAACTCCTGCTTCAAATCCGCACACAGCCGGGAAAAAGATGGCAAACAAAATTATCAGGGGAACCGTAGTGCCGGAACCGAAAAGGTTTGGTGAGGCGGGAGCAAAATTATGACTGCCGAAAAGAATCGAAAGGAGGGACAGAATAATGGCCGTCATTATCAGATACTGGGCCTTGATTGCCAGGGAGGTGCTGATAAAGGTTATAATTGTAACCACCAGAAGGATAATTGACCCGGCAATCCGGATATGGTTGATGTCCATGGGGAGGTCCCAGTAGCTGAGAAAACTCTCGGAGAAACCTATAAGATAAAGACTTACGCTGAATGATAATCCGACAAACAATGCTAATCCCAGGGTGCCGCCTATCGGCAGGCCAAGGCTCCTGGAGATGATGTAATAGGTTCCTCCCTCCTTAACCTTCTTGTCGGTCGCTATTGAAGATACACTCAGCCCGGTGGTTATCGAGATAAGATGTGCAACAAAAATGATCCCCAGTGTGCCTATTAAACCTGCCTTACCTGCAATCATCGGCAGACGCATGTACATTATCACACCCAGTATAGTAAGTATGGAAGGAGTGAAGACACCTCCAAAAGTCCCGAACTTTTTTGCTTTAACCATTTTATTTAAACTGTTACCATTCGAAATATAATAAATTCCGGCTGCTCAGACCATTTAAAGATTATCAAAAATACTACTTTTACCATATAAATTTAATTAAGCGGTATGGAATTGCTGAATCCTTACACCGGAATAATTGCAGTTTGCATTATAATTATTTTATCACATCAGTTTAACTGTATATCAAAGGTGTCCAACATTCCCAGTGTGCTGATGCTCACACTGCTGGGAATTGGCATCAGGTTTGGTCTTGACTACCTTAAAATCGGTATTACGAACTACCTGATGGATATTCTGGTAGTGATCGGAATTGTTGGATTGATAATGATTGTTCTTGAAGCGGCTCTGGAGCTTGAGCTTACCCGTGAAAAAAGACCTCTGATAGTCAGGTCATTCTTCCTGGCCTTCCTTTCCTTAGGGGCATGCATTACCTTTATCACCTGGTTATTACACAGTTATCTGATAGATGATCTTTTTCCCGCACTTCTCTATTCAGTCCCCATTTCAGTTGTAAGCAGCGCTATTGTCATTCCCAGCGTAGGTAGCCTGATGAAGAAGAGCAAAGAATTCCTGATTTACGAAAGCACCTTCTCGGATATCCTGGGTATCATGGTCTTTTTTTACCTAATCATCAGTCTTGAAAAAGGTTCTGCAAGTGAGATCATTTTACACATTTCAATTAATGTTGCAATAACTATAGTTGTTTCTGTTGTTATGGGTTATCTGATGGTGATGCTTCTGGAGAAACTGCGGTCACAGGTTAAACTTTTTCTCCTGATAGCTGTGTTAGTCCTTCTTTACTCAGTTGGAAAGCTATTACATTTCTCCTCTTTGATCATGATACTTATTTTCGGGATGATCCTTAATAACAGCCGGGTTTTCTTTTCAGGTAAACTGAAAAACCTGATTAACCTGGATTCATTGAAAAAGGTGCAGAATGATTTTCATGTCCTGACAATGGAATCTGCTTTTTTCATACGAACTTTCTTTTTCGTGATATTCGGAATGACACTGGAACTAAGAAGCCTGACTGATGCAAAAGCCGCAATTATAAGCCTTATAATTGTTGCAGGCATTTTCCTGATCCGTTTCATAAGCCTGAAAATTCTTTTTGTGAAACGGTTATTCCCTGAGCTTTTCGTTGCCCCAAGAGGTTTGATCACTATTCTTTTGTTTTTCAGCATACCTGTCTCAAATCAGAATAGTGACTTTAATCCCGGAATACTTTTATACATTATTCTTATCACGAATATTATTATGGCGATATCCCTTATGGCAAGGGGTAAGGACAGGGAATATGCGGAAAAACTCAATTTCAATGACTGGGACGAGCTTGATCAGGAAATAAAGTCACTTTCAAAGAATAACTGAAGTATAGTTCATGTTGTTGAGGATTAAGTTGAAACGTTGGCTTTGTGCGTTTTGCCAATGTGTTTTGCAAACACAAACACCGATGTATATAATTCTTTAACATGTGGGTTTGCCTTCGGCGAGCCCTTCGGGGTTCATCCGACCATTAAAATAAAATATATACGGATGAAAAAAAAAGCAAAAGAACGATCCTTTTGCTTTTGAACAGGCTTTCAGGTATTAGAATTAATAGTTGATCATCTCCTGGGCCATATCCAGGATAGTAGTATCATCGAAAGTCACAATTCCGCCACCCGGGCCTTGTTCAAAATGAATCCCAACACTCTGGCCTTTATCAAAATTTCTCCCTCCGAAGTAATTTCTGACTGTCTCTTCATTCAGATCAAGTCTTTCTGCAATCTTTCTCATACTTCCGGAGGGTAACAGGTCTTTTATCTTCCGGAGTTCATTAAAAGTGATTGTTTTAGCCATGATTTTACAGTTTATTGTGATTATCTTAAATTCAATTCACTATATACATCAAAGTTAATCAATTATTCAATAATATAAAATCAAAATTCCAATTTTGAGATGTCCCTTATTATAAAAACATTATAATCACCAAGATGCAGGAATCCGAATTTTTTGTAAAGATTGATGGCTTTATAGTTGGTAGTATGAACTTCGAGCTTAACCTGATAGCCTTTTGTTTTTATAAAAAGAAGTGATTCCTTTAAAAGACCTTTTGAAAGCCCTTTGCCCTGAAACTCGGGTAAAATGCCAAAATGATGAAGAAGTATCCTTCGACCGTCAAAGGTCATCCATGAGGTGCCACTGATACGGCCAGTGGACTTCTCTTCCATTACCAGCATACAGCCGCCAAGTTTTATTGTGTCCAGTATGGTTTTATTTGTATCACCTCTTTCGGGACTGCCCATACCGGTCAGATCCCAGAATTGGCTTATTCCTGTATAATCATCTTCCCTGTACTCCCTGATTATGAAATTATCAACTAAGTCGTCTTCATTCATAGTTCCTTCATTAATTTGAGAAATGAATACATCCCTTTCTTTTTCTCTTCATTGAGATCATAGTCAATATTCCTGGTGAGATACTCTTTCAGATCCTCACCGGTTATAGGTCCGATATTACTGAATTTTTCGACTACTTTGTCAATATTCATTACTCCCGAACCGAGAGCTATATTAAATTCCTCAAGGAAGTTTTTTTCAATGACTTTATTTGCAGCCCAGCAGGCAAACACAAATGGTAACCCTGAAAATTCCTGCCATTCTTCAGCCAGGTCAAACCTGGATCTGTATAGATTTTCATATTCAAAACACTGATCTCCGATTAAAACCACAGCATCGTTTTTTCCAATACGGGCAAAGTTAAAACCTGCAGATGTGCTCCTCCATCGGAATTCCCTCTTCCATTTGTTTTTTGCAAGTACTTTAACAAGATTCACTGAGGTTCGGGACCTGTAATCAAGATAAACAGATTCTATATCATTTAAATTACAATTGCTTAGCAGCATAACAGTTCTTACCTTCCCGTTTGCACCTATACAATAATCGCTTATTATATGATATTCAGAAAGAAGAGGAAATGCGGCAACAGGTACCAGCCCGATATCAGCCCTGTCCTGGATCAGCTTCAATGCACAGTCTGAAGGGTGATCAGTTTCGAGGATTGCCCTGGTGTCAAAACCACTCTCTGTCAGTCCATAAATAAAGGGGTAGGTGTTAGCATATCTTACAGCTGAAATCCTGATTTTGTCCATAACCTTTTTTTACTGCATCTAAAATACTACTTTTGTATATACAGTAATAACAAATGAAACCTCAAACAGGTAAACAATGGAATTAAATCTTCTTACTGCAATTTCTCCTCTGGACGGAAGATACAGACAAAAAGCTCATGAGCTTGATGTATATTTCTCCGAATTCGGTCTGATCAAATACCGTATGATGGTTGAAATTGAGTATTTTATCGCATTATGTGAAATCCCTCTTCCACAGTTGATCGATTTTAAAAAAGAAAACTATAATTCACTGAGATCATTTTATGAGGAGTTTAAATTAAAAGATGCCGAGAAGATCAAGGAAACGGAAAGGATAACCAACCATGATGTAAAAGCTGTAGAATATTTTCTGAAAGAGGAGTTTTTCAAAGCCGGCTGGGGGAAGTGGAGTGAGTTTATTCATTTTGGTCTTACATCACAGGATATTAATAATACTGCTGTTCCTCTATCAATTAAAGATGCCCTGACAGATGTCTATTTCCCTTTGCTGCTTGAGTTGAGGGAGACTCTTGCAACTTACGCAGATGAATGGAAGGATATTCCGATGCTTGCGAGAACTCATGGACAGCCGGCTTCACCGACAAGGCTGGGCAAAGAGATCGCTGTATTTATTGCCCGTATTGATGAACAATCAAAATATTTTCCTCAGATCCCTTATTCTGCTAAATTCGGAGGTGCTACAGGAAACCTGAATGCCCATAAGATTGCGTATCCCGATATTGACTGGATCACATTCACTAATAGTTTTGTCAATGAAACCCTTGGATTGCAGAGGTCATACCCGACCACACAGATCGAACATTATGACAACCTTGCGGCATTGTTTGATAATCTGAGAAGAATAAATGTAATTCTTATTGATCTTGCCCGTGATATTTGGGCCTATATTTCTATGGATTATTTCAGGCAGAAGATCAAGAAGGGAGAAATTGGTTCATCGGCCATGCCGCATAAAATAAACCCTATTGATTTTGAAAATGGCGAAGGAAATCTGGGCTATGCTAATGCCATCTTTGAACATTTTTCAATGAAATTGCCAGTGTCAAGACTTCAGCGTGACCTTACGGACTCAACGGTTCTGAGAAATATTGGGGTGCCGATAGGGCACTCATTAATAGCTTTCAGTTCACTTCTTAAAGGCCTGAATAAACTAATTGTTAATACTGAAAAGATCAGAAGTGATCTTGATAACAACTGGGTGGTTGTTGCCGAGGCAATTCAGACTATACTTCGCAGAGAAGGCTATCACAAACCGTATGAAGCCCTTCTGGATCTGACAAGGACCAATCAAAAGATTACAAG
>DATKXL010000172.1:0-9111 GCA_035529055.1 Bacteroidales bacterium | reverse complement strand
CCATATTTCATCACCATACCAGATAGCTCCGAAGTACCAGTAGCCAAAATCGGGTCCATGTCCGAAAAGAGGACTTCCCCCGCCGTAATCATTATAGACATCCCCTGCCCTTTCATATCCTGTAATCTTTTTACCCAGTTCGTCAAAGGTTTTATACCATTTCAGATCCTCCGGGAACATTCTTTCTTCAGAAGGTGAAGTTGAAGGGGGGCGCAGATGCATCGGCACACTTGTATCCATTGAATTTACCATATAAACGTTTGGATGTGAAAGGAGGAAAGTAACAACCGCCCTGGTTTCAGTTTCACTCAGTGGATACTCCCCTGCTCCGCCCTGTGTAAAACCACGTCCGGTGGCTTCATTCTGTGGTCTCCAGTTTTCAGGGTAATTTCTGTGCAGGTCGAGGCCTCCGATACCGTCTTCATTGATCCGTCCGTCACCGTCATTGTCAACCCCTTCGGAAGCCGTCAGATAAATTCCCTGTCCGGCAGGTACCCTTTTCATTATCCTTCCGGTTGAATCCCTGGGATCGGGAATGAATGTCCCCTTTTTTTCATCTTTCCACCTCATTGTTAAAATCAGCCCGTCGCTGTCAAGATCATCCGGTGCATCCTCGTCAAGAAGCCCGTCATTATCATTGTCTTCAGGTCGAACGGTACTCCTGTTGCTTTGGGCGGTTCTCAGATAAAGGTTATGCCCGTCGGGATTATTGACAGGCCTCAGATATATAGTTTTTGTATCTATCAGGTATGTGACATCAGGATCTTTTCCATATCTCTCCAGCAGGTACTTTGCCAGCCACATTACCGATTCTGTACCTGTTACCTCCCCACTGTGCCTGCCTCCCTCAAAAAATGCAGCCGGCTTATCTGTATCTTTTCCGGTCTTTTTATTTGTTATTGTTATCTGCAGAATAGACCTTCCTTCAAAGCTTATACCAACTTCATAAAGCTCGACAAGTTCAGGAAAATCATCTGCCCATCTTTCAAGCCAGGAATAAATAACATCAGTGGAATGATATTTATCGAATGTAAGACTGTCTCCGGCCTCATATTGAACATGGAGAAGTCTTATTTCAGGAAAGAAACTAATTCCATGTCGGAATCCCGACACGGTATAGTTTTTCTTTTCTGATGCTGAACCGGGTGTAGGAGACTGATTACCTTGCTGTCCATATAATATGCTGGAAATCAATAGAATGGTCGGGCAAAAGCAAATTTTTCTCATTTTAATTCTTATATGGTTGCTGATAACAGAATTGCCCACACCTAACCTCGCTTTGAAATGATTTCCAGCTTTTCAAGGTTAACCACTTCAATAGTTTTGCCAAATACTTTTATTATTCCATCTCTTTTAAATTCAGACATCGTTCTGATTACATTTGCAGTACTCATACCTATGTAATCCGCAATCTCTTTTCTTGAAACCGGAAGGTCGAAAACCATGGAATTAAAAATCTCCTTCGTAAAATAAATTAAAACAAATGCTACACGCCCCACAAGGTTTTTTTGCCTTAAATCAAGAGTCTGGTTTATTATTTTGTCATTGATCTTTGATATTTTTGTGAGCAGTCCCATGGCAAATCCGCCGTTTTTCAGAAAAAGTCCTTTTATAAAATCAAGTTCAACCGTACACACAACGGAATCTTCAAGGGCAGATACAGAGTACCTGTATTTCTCTTCAGAAAAAATGCTCATATTGCTGACAAACTCAAATGGTCTGGTGATGGTAATTATCTGTTCGTCTCCACCGGCTGACCGCCGGTACAACTTTACAAGTCCTGTTTTAAGATATTTAAAATCAATTATTTTTTCGCCCTCATGATTTATTACTTCACCCTTCTGATATGACCTCTCTTCCTTGTGGTTACATAGTTCCATTATGGCATCATCTTCCAATGTTGTAAAAACCACATCTCTGAAATCACAATTTGCACAGACACAATATTTATCAATTTTATTCAATAATAAGGAGTTTTTTACAAAGTTATTTTTTTCCATTACTTTATCAAATCACAATTTGTTTTATTGCGAATTTTAGCCCTAACTTGGAGACCACACAATTAAAAATATAACACACTTTTATTAAATGGTATATCGAACTGATTATCATATGCATACGTGGTTCAGCGATGGCAGGTCGGCACCTGAAAATTATGTTGCCCCCGCTGTTAAGGCCGGACTCAAAGAGATTGGTTTTTCAGAACACCTCACACTGTTCAAGGAACCTCTTGAATGGAGTATGAATATTTCAGACATCGCAGCTTATTTGAATCATATTGAAAATCTTCGGGAAAATGTCAGAAATATTACAATAAGGACAGGGCTGGAGGTAGATTTTTTCCCGGGAAAAGATGAGGAGATTCACTCCTATTTACGTACAATGGATCTTGACTACGTTATCGGGTCAGTTCATTATCTTGGAGATGACACAGTTGATATGGGTCCTGAATTTTACGAAGGTAAAAATCTTGACAGATTGTTTGAATTATATTTTACACAGGTATCTGCTGCTGCTGCCTCCGGTCTTTTTGACATTATTGCCCATTGTGATCTGATCAGGATTTTTGGCTTTAAGCCCTCTTCCAACCAGGAGCCCATGTACAGAAATCTAGCAAAGAACCTTAAGTCTCATGACGTTGTATATGAGCTTAATACAAACGGGAAAAACAGACCTATAGGTGATTTTTATCCCGACAGCCGATTCCTTCATATTTTCAGGGAGGAAAACGTCCCTGTCTGTGTCAATTCAGATGCACATATGCCATCGAGAGTTGGCCAATACTTCGATGAAGCTTACAAGCTGCTGAGAAAAACCGGTTATACCGAAATGGCTGTTTTTAACAAGAGAGAAAGGTTTATGGTACCTTTTAAATAATTCAAATTTAGTTTGAACATCATCAACGAAATACTCTATCCTGTCAGTATATGCTCGAGGAAGATTTTTATTCCAATGGCTATAAGGATAAGACCGCCTATTATTTCAACTTTATTCCCCAGCCTTGATCCTGCTGATTTTCCTATTCTGATCGCGATCATAGAGGCAATGAATGTAACCGTTCCGATAATAATTCCCGAATACCAGATGCGTATATCCAAAAGGGCAAAGCTGATTCCAACAGCAAATGCATCGATGCTTGTACCAACAGCGACTGTTAGTAGCTCAAGGGGCTTGCCGTAATCTCTTGTTTCATCTTCCTCTTTTCTTTTCAGCCCTTCAACAATCATCTTTATTCCCAGAAAAGAAAGCAAAGCCAGAGTAACCCAATGGTCGCCTGCCTTCATGATATCGCTGATGAGTGAGCCGAGAAAATATCCGATCACAAGGAGACCTGCCTGAAAGAAAGCAAGAACAATTGCAATCCTGGTTGCCTGCAGGAACAAAATTCTGTTTTGAATAACACCATATGAAAGGGAAACCGCAAATGTGTCAAATGATAATCCAAGAGCTACTGCAACTATTGTGATAAAGTCCATAAAGTATTCTTAACCGTGTAAATATATAAAACATCATTTTATTGTATTATGATTTGATTGCATATATTTGGTCACCTCAAATTGTAAGTCATGAGAACTGTCATTCAAAGGGTAAGCAGAGCATCAGTTACAATCAACGGTCAGAAGATATCTGAAATCGGACCCGGATTGGTCGTACTTGTCGGCATAGAGGAATCAGACGACATCACAGATGTTGAATGGTTATGTAACAAGATAATTCAACTCAGGATTTTTAATGATAGCAATGTTGTTATGAATCTCTCCGTCCTTGATACCGGTGGAAGCATTCTAGCCATAAGTCAGTTTACGCTTCATGCAAAAACCAGGAAAGGGAACAGGCCTTCATATATTAAAGCAGCACCACCTGATATTGCTATTCCGCTTTATGAAAATTTTGTGTTGCAGCTTTCTGACCTTCTGTGTAACCCGGTGGAAACAGGTGAGTTTGGTGCAATGATGCTGGTGGAGATCTTCAATGATGGCCCGGTGACAATAATTATTGATACAAAAAATAAAGAATAAGATATAATGGAGTATATTAAGCCCGGAGGTGATGAAAGAACACTTAAAAGATCTGTATTACTTGTAACTGCATTCGCTGCTTTTCTCACTCCATTCCTGGGCTCAGCCATTAATCTTGCCCTGCCATCAATAGGTAAAGATTTTGATGCAAGCGCAATAGAACTCGGATGGATTGCCAGCAGCTTTATTCTCTCTTCCGCTATTTTCCTCCTCCCCTTCGGGAGACTTGCTGATATCAAAGGAAGGAAAAAAATCTTCACTTATGGAATCGCGTTGTTTACCATATCGACATTCCTTATTATTTTCTCGTGGAATATCGAATCGCTTATTGCTTTAAGGATCCTGCAGGGAATATCCAGTGCCATGATCTTCGGGACGAGTCTGGCTATATTGACTTCAGTATTCGGGCCCGGTGAGCGCGGCAGGGCAATGGGCATAAATATAACAGCTGTTTATACAGGCCTTTCCGGCGGACCTGTTATAGGCGGAGTGCTGACGCAATATTTCGGATGGAGAAGTATTTTTGTCTTTCTTGTACCTATAGGAATCATATCCCTGTACCTGATTTTTAAAAAGATGAAGCCTGAATGGGCGGAAGCGAAAGGTGAAAAGTTTGACTGGAAAGGCTCGCTTATTTATGGAATTTCCCTTGCTTCATTTATGTATGGCTTTTCAAAGCTTCCGTCAGCGGCAGGATGGATTTTTCTGGTCTCAGGAATTGTGCTCGGTATCCTTTTTCTGCTTTATGAAAAAGGGATCAGCAACGCAGTTTTTGACATCAGGCTGATGCTTCGAAACAGAGTATTCGCTTTTTCCGGTATTGCAGCACTTATTCATTATTCGGCAACATCAGCAACAGGTTTTTTTATCAGCCTCTATCTTCAGTACCTGAAGGGACTTGATCCACGTACCGCCGGATTAATCATGATATCTCAACCTGTAATGATGGCACTGTTGTCGCCGCTGGCGGGAAGACTTTCGGATAAATATAATCCTGGTATAATTGCATCCTCCGGAATGGGTCTTACCGCAACAGGATTGATAATGCTATGCTTTTTAAATGAAAGTACCCCATTCTTGTTGATTGTTACCCTGCTGGCAATAATGGGAGTTGGTTTCGGACTTTTTTCATCGCCAAATTCGAATGCGATTATGAGTTCTGTAGAGAAAAAGCATCTGGGTGTTGCATCGGGTGTTGTAGGCACCATGCGGATGGTCGGGCAGATGTTCAGCATGGGCATAGCCATGATGCTTCTGGCTCTTTATATGGGACAGGAAGCTATTGTACCTGAAACTTATCCCGGGCTTATTGCAGGAATGCGTACCGGGTTTGTAATTTTTTCAGTGCTTTGCATCCTGGGTATTTTCGCCTCGATGGCAAGGAACCTAAAATCCTGATCAGACTGTATAACCTCAATAACTTATTTCAAAATGAACAGTAACACTAAAGAGAACGACATCATTATCATCGGGGCCGGCTTTGCAGGGCTTGCTGCCGGTATCTATGCGCAAATGAATGGTTACAAGACCCGGATTTTCGAGATGCACGATAAGCCAGGTGGCCTATGCACCTCATGGAAACGTAAAGGTTATACCTTCGACGGTTGCATCCACTGGCTCGTGGGCTCAAACCCGCAGAGCGGCTTTAACCGCCTATGGCAGGAGGTCGGGATAGCACAGGGCCGGGAATTCATCAACATGGATGAGTATATGCGCCTTGAGGGTGCCGATGGCCGTAAACTGATATTCTACTCCGATATCGACCGCCTTGAAAAACATCTCCTTGAGTTTTCACCCACTGATGAAAAACATATAAAGGATTTTATCAGGGGCATAAGGATCTGCCTTCCCTTCGACCAGCCTGCTGAAAATGTTCCGTTATTTACAAGGCTGTTAAAAAAACTTAAGATCGGAGTTAACTTCCTGGTAAACGGGAAAAAGATGCAGGAGTGGATGAAGATCACAGCTCAGGATTTTGCCGGCCGTATTAAAGATCCGTTGCTCGCGGAAGCTTTTAAAGAGATGTGGATACCCGAATTCTCTATGTTCTTTATGCTCTTCACCTTTGCCTACCTTCACAATAAGAATGCCGGCTATCCCATCGGGGGCTCAATGCCCATGTCGGAAGCTTTGGCTGACCGTTATGAAAAGCTCGGTGGTAAAATCCACTACAGTAAGAGGGTTGAAAAAATCATTGTTGAAGAGAACAAAGCTGTTGGCATCATACTTAAGGATGGTACTGAAACCCGTTCAGAGAAAATCATCTCCGCCGCCGACGGGTACTCAACAATTTTTAACATGCTCAATGGAAAATATGCAGATGAAAAAATCCGTGAACCATACGAAAAATGGTTAATATTCCAGCCTCTTATTTTCGTTGGTCTTGGTGTTAACCGCACCTTCGAAAATGAGCCATTATCTGTTTCGGGCTTCAGCATCCCGCTGAGGCAGCCGGTTGAAATAGGCGATACCGTACGCAACAGGTTGTGGGTTCATATCTATAATCATGATCCATCACTGGCCCCGGAAGGTAAATCCACAATTATCGTTATGCTGGATTCTGTCCATGATTACTGGAAAAAACTGTCAGAGGACAGGGATGCTTACAGGAAGAAGAAAGAAGAGATAGCTGAAACCGTGGTCTCCCTGCTTGATCAGCGTTTCCCTGGATTAGCTTCCCGGATTGAAGTCACAGATGTAGCCACCCCACTTACCTTTGAACGCTACACGGGAAACTGGCAAGGCAGCTTTGAAGGGTGGCTGATCACCCCTGAAAACTCAAAGGTCCTCATGAAGCCGATGTCTCAGCGGTTGCCGGGCCTGGAGAATTTTTATATGTGCGGACAGTGGATTGAGCCCGGTGGCGGACTTCCGACCAGTATCATGTCGGGCCGGCGGCTTGTTAAAACTCTCTGCAAAGCTGATCGTAAGAAGTTCCGGGCAGTCACTGAATAATTCGGAAAGTTATTCTGACTTCTCAGGCAACAGGGGTCCCTGAATTTTTTATACAACTTAAAATCATAATTGAAATAATTATGAAAACAAAAAGCATTATATTGAACCCGCTCTTTTTTTTCATTGTACAAATAAATAGTTTAACAAAACAGATAGTTATATGACAAAGCTATATCAAAAACTGATAAAATTATGCCCTTCCGAAACAGAGATTAAAAAAGGACTTAGAAAAGTATCAGACCTGTTATCATCAGCTCCTGATAAACATCTGTTAATGAGCATTTTGAACATGATTGATCTTACAAGTCTGAATACAACAGACAATAAAAGTCATATATTACATCTGACCGGCAAGGTCAATAGTTTTTCAGGAAGGTTTTCGAATATCCCCAATGTTGCCGCAATTTGCGTTTTCCCTAATTTTGTTTCTGTAGTAAAAGAAAAGCTGACTGTGAAGAATGTTAAAATCGCTAGTGTTGGAGGCGCGTTTCCAACTTCCCAGACATTCAGGAGCATAAAGGTTACTGAGTGCAAGATGGCACTGGAAGCCGGAGCCGATGAAATAGATATCGTGATCCCTGTTGGGGCATTTATCGGGAATGATTTTGCAATGGTTGCTGATGAAATAAGGGAAATAAAAGAGGCGCTTGGAGATACTACTCTGAAGGTGATTGTAGAATCAGGGCTTCTGGGCGATTATGAACAGATTTTTAAAGCATCGATGGTCGCAATGGATGCAGGTGCTGATTTTATTAAAACATCTACCGGTAAAACGAGTATTTCCGCTACACCTGAGGCTGCATTTGTCATGTGCAGGGCTATTTCGGATTTTTATGCGGAAACCGGTATTAAGGTCGGTTTCAAAGCTGCCGGAGGAATAGTCAGTACTGCTGATGCTATAAATTATTATCATATTGTAAATCATTGCTTAGGAGAAGGTTGGCTCAAAAACAGTCTGTTCAGGATAGGAGCCTCCCGGCTGGCAAACAATATCCTTGCCGATATTTCCGGAACAAGAAATGATTATTTCTGATTACCGATCTTTGCTTTAACCTGGTTTCATTTCTTGTATTTATCACTACTTTTGTGTTTTAATCCGCAAAAAGTATATGGTAACAGGCAATAATACACAGGATACTATTAAACCTGCGCTTGTTATCCGCATTAACACAGAAAAGCTTCTGCCCGATTCAGTATTTCTCAGATTGGAACGGCGGCAGGATTCTGATCTTGTTGCTGCCTCCGGACGCTCACGCAAGAAGGTTATGTTGGAGCGTGATGAAAATGAAATCAGCATTGATTACACGGATGTGTGTGTCCGAAACACTATTGCCGATGTTACCTTTTATGATCCCGATAATTTAATCTCAGAATTAAAATCGACTGATTTCCGCAGTTATCCTTTCCTGTTTATAGGAAAAAAAGAGAACCGGGATCATGGAGCAAAAACTCTTCTTATAAATAATCTTAAAGAAGGGGAGATGCTCCCGGGAAAGCCTTTTCAGGGTGACTGGATTATTATTACCCTTCTGATAACCTCATTTCTTTTTTCGTTATTACGAACCTCTTTAAGGAGTATTTTGCCACACACAAACAGATTCTTTCTATTACGTGGTATCAACGATCCGGCTTCCCGCGACATTAATGCACTATTTCATTGGCAATCAACACTTTTGAACCTCATTTCATTTATCAGTCTGGGACTATTTGCTTTTTGCGCTGCCACCTGGTACGATTTCATCCCGGAAGGAATCAGTGGATTTTTATTTTGGTTAATATCCTTTGCATTTTTTATTATTATAGTTACTCTGAGGCATCTGGTATGCACTGTCACTGGCAATATCAGCCAGGAATCTGAAGCCTTCAATGAATACCTTGTGGGTGTGTATCATTCTTACCGCATCAGCGCATTTGTCTTACTTGGGCTTGTAATACTGCTGGTCTATACAGTCATTCTGCCTCCAGGTATATTTTTTACCTCCGGACTCATAGTTCTGATGATAATGTATTTATTGCGCGTATCGCGACTCTTTTTAATCTTTCTAAGGCGTGATATTTCAATATTCTATTTGATTTTATACCTTTGTGTCCTGGAAATTCTGCCTGTTTTGATTTCGTTGAAATATTTTACAGGCCT
>DATKXL010000171.1:0-3947 GCA_035529055.1 Bacteroidales bacterium | reverse complement strand
GGAGGCTATGTCAGGTATTTTAAGAAAGTGTGCAGTAATCTGCCTGTCGGGAAATCTGTCTATCCGTATGTTTTTCCGATAAGGAATGCTTCCCGGCCGCCAAAAGTATTATCGGTAAGGGCAGGTTACTATTGCATTGATTCATTTACTCCATTGAATAAAAACGCTTATCTCGCAGCACGTGAGGGAGTTAACTGCACACTGACCGCCGCAAATGAAATTCTGTCCGGCACCAGGGCAGCCTATGTGTTAACCCGGCCTCCAGGACATCACGCAGAAAAGTATGTGTTCGGTGGATTTTGTTATTTCAACAACAATGCTATAGCAGCCAATTTTTTCTCACGTTACGGGAAGGTTGCAATACTGGATATAGATTATCATCATGGTAACGGGCAACAGCAAATATTTTATTCCAGAAATGATGTCCTGACTGTATCGATACACGGGCACCCGTCGTTTGCTTACCCCTACTTTTCAGGATTCAGTGGAGAGAAGGGAGAGGGTGAAGGATCGGGTTACAATTTGAATTACCCTCTGGATGAAATTATTGAGGGTGAGATATACAGAAAATTTCTCAGGAGAGCTTTGTTAAGAATTAAACGGTTTAAACCTTCTTTTCTAATCATAGCACTGGGCTACGACACTGCCAAGGGAGATCCGACAGGTACCTGGAGATTAACATATAACGACTTTGAGAAAAACGGAAAAATGATTGGAGAACTTAAACTGCCAACAATGATTGTCCAGGAAGGGGGTTATAAAACACAAACTCTCGGATTAAATGCAAAATTCTTTTTCAAAGGTTTTTCTGAAACTCATAATGTGTCACCCTGAACCATAAGTGTTACATTCAGGTAACTTCTGATAACCAGGTTATGGCCTTAACTAACCTGCCTTTCAATTAACCTTTACCTCAATTTTACTCAACAGAGTAATATTCTGTATATTCGAATAATCGTACTGATACAAGCCGTCATTTCCAATTAGAACTAAAATATTACCTATCGGAATGACATCGTAAGCATTGATATTGGGATATGTATAAATCAGATGATTGCTTATTGTTTTAGGATCGGAGGCATCATAGATCTTAAGTCCTGCATTCCCGTCGCATATAAAAAGCAGATCCCCTTTCTTCCCGAGTCCATGCGGACTTACCATCGGATATGTCATCACCATGACCGGCTTGGTCAGAATTTTAACATTTACAACATCAAGACAGTTGACGTTGCCGCCACAATTGGTACCTGTCCTTAGTGTTATATAGGCAAGAGTATCATCTACAATTACCGGATCACAGCTTCGTGCATGTGTGAAAAATGTCCTGGAGGTCGGGTATAAGGGATTGGAGATATCATAAATTACCATCCCTGTAGTAGTACCCAGAAACATATTATTTTCTGTAAGAAACATTGTCTCAACACCCCAGCCGGGATACATATCAGTGAATTTAACAGGGCTGGTCTTATTGGTAATGTCAAAAATCTTAAGATTGTTCTGATCAACAATATACAGGACTTTATCTTTTATTCCGAATCTTGCCATCGAACCACCGAATCCCGTTCCGCTGCCACTGACGCCGGACGAAGCACCTGAAGCGTTTGAGGCATCAAGAAAAGCTATGCCTCCTCTATAATAGATCGGCCAGGGATTGGGATCGGTGTATATCCTTTCCCTTATTGTTTTCAGTTCCCATTCCAGAACCACACCTTTCTTGTCATCAACATAAGTTGTGGGGTAATCATTATCCGTAGGTGGAACAGTGTAGGGCAGAATATCTTTTACCCTGCCTGCCTCACGGATATTATCAATATTCTGAACATCAAGGATCACCAGATCCACATAACTGTCAGCATAAAGGACATATCCCGAAATTGAGATATCTACTACCCCCGGTAGTTTTACAAAAACCTTTTTGACTGGTGATGAAGGATCGGTATTGTCAAAAACATGGATTCCCTTAAGCTCCTCAACAATGAAAATATAATTATCCTTATAATAGATCTTTCCGGGATCCTTAAGTTCGACATTCTGTTGATTTACAACAGCAGTTCTCAAATCTGCGTAAGACAAATAAACCGGAGCGTTCCCTTTATATTCCCTGTATGTAGCATCTTCACATGAATAAAAGAATAGTGCCGACAGAAAGAATATTGAAATAATTGGAATGATTTTTGCTTTCATGAGATTTAGGTTTGGTTTTATGAACCTAAACAAAAATCATGCTAAACTTTTAAATCCCTTAACCTGTTTCACCATGAAAAAATACCTGACTTTAGTTATCATGCTGACATTTATACTATTACCATTGACAGCACAGAAACCAAAAGATGTTCTCTATCTGAAAAATGGCAGCAAGATTTATGGAAAGCTTATTGAAGTTTCCGGAGATCAATATAAAATTGAGACCTCTGATGGCAGTCTGTTCATTTATTCCTCCGATGAGGTCGATAAGTTCATTAAAGAGAATCCGTTTTTTGATGGCAGAAAAGAAAATGGTGTCGGATTCGCTCTGGAAGCAGGGCTTCTTATTGGTGCACAGCGAAGTGAATTCGATGCTCCTTTCAGTTTCAATTTTTTAATTAACTACACTAATCAGACAAAGAATATATTCGGGATCGGGTCAGGTGTGGAATTCCTCGGGTCAACATTCACACCGCTCTTTTTTGAATACAAACGTCTGTTTTATGACAGGAAAACAGCGCCCTTTGTATTTCTCAGAGGCGGTTCACTTATCCATATGGGGGGTGATAATGACGAAAACGGGTATGATCCGTATTATTATCCCAGAGATTACAAAGGAGGAGCTTCATTCGGTTTTGGAACGGGTATCTCCTGGGCAAAGGAAGAGAGTGAAACGTATCTTTCTTTCGGGTACAGGTATGCTCAGACAAGTTACAGACAGATGAATTATAATGATCAGACCTACACCTATAAAAGCTACTATAACCGATTGGAAATAAAATTCGGCTTCAAATTCTGATCTGAAATCCAATTATACCAATTTTTGAGGCCATCCCCCCTGGTACAGGAGATTTCAAACAGAGCGACCTGTGAATTAATCTTATTTAAATCTGATATGAAGTTGTCATAGTTAAAATTTGTATAATGCATCAGGTCAATCTTATTCAGTAAAACTGCTTTTGCTTCCCTGAAAAGCATCGGATATTTAGCAGGTTTATCATCTCCTTCAGGAGTACTTACAAGTGCCAGCTTGAATGTCTCTCCCAGATCAAACTGCGATGGACAAACAAGGTTCCCTACATTTTCAACAAAGAGAAGATCAAGGTTATCAAGGTCGAATAAGCCGAGTACTTTTGATATACTATGCGAGTCGAGGTGGCAGCCTCCCTCCGTGTTTATAACAACTATCGGTATGTTGTACTTTTTTAAACGCTGAGCATCACGGTCGGTGGTAATATCACCCTCAATAACACCTATCCTGAACCTGCCTGCCAGCTCTTCACATGTGCGTTCCAGCAAAGTAGTCTTACCTGCTCCGGGAGAACTTATCATGTTCACCATGATGACCTTCTTTGAAGCAAGGATACTTCTCACTTCGTCTGCTTTATTCTGGTTCCGGTCAAGGATATTCTTCATTATTTTAATTTCCATAGCTATTCTCCTTCTATACTTTTTACAAACAATTCTTTTCCCTGGATAATTTCAATCTCTGCAGAGCCGCATTCAATGCAAATAAAATTATTTTTATCGATATTAAATTCACTTCCGCAACCGGAACATTTTATTTTAACCTTTAATATCTCTATTATCAGTTCACAATCCTCAGCAATGGTATTTCTGACTGTTTCCCTGAAAGCAAATTCGAAAATTTCCGGAACAATCTGTACCATCTGTCCAAAACTGACATTTACCTTTGTCACTTCCGAAAGATTTTCATTCCTTGCCGCTTCAAGTACAATCACGGCGAGATCTTCAGCAATCTT
>DATKXL010000170.1:0-3550 GCA_035529055.1 Bacteroidales bacterium | reverse complement strand
GATATCAAACCGGCTTTGTCAGGGTACATAAATGAGGCACTGATTATGCTTAACGAGTCAGCCGTGCCAGATGATAAGGTTGTTCATGACATCAGGGTTCTGATGAAAAAATCGAGAGCGACAATGCGCCTGTTACTTACGCAACTGGACAGAATATCCTACGATAGAGAATATCTTACATTCCGCGAAGTGGGAGCAATATTGAGTCTCTGGCGCGAAACTTCGGTACACAGAAAGATGCTGAAGGATATGAAAAAAAGGTATCCGGGTGTTTTCTTAAAACTTAATGCCAATGAGAACATATCCAGCCTGATGAAAAAACCCGACATGCCAGAAGCGATTCCATCAGATACTGCAACGAACATCACAAAAATCAGGGATATTTTAAATAAATCCAGATACAGGATCCGTTTTCATAGTCTGAATCAACAGGATCCTAAGCTTTTGCTGTTGGAACTTGAAAAGACATATACTGTAATCAGGGACCGGTTTATTAACGCGCGAAATGATCCAAAGGCTGCAAATTTGCATGAGTTCAGAAAAAGAGCAAAAGATTTTCTTTACCAGCTCTATTTCTTTCGCCCGATTAAACCTCAGTCAATAAAATCTCTGGAGAAAAAACTTGATGCCATGACTCAGAACCTTGGCAAATACAACGATCTGGCCGTTCTCATCAAAACGCTCGGTTATAAATATTCGAAGGAGAGTTCTGATTCCGCTGTTGATGACCTCATTTTAATAATCCGGCAGGAACAGGACAGATATCTTTTAAAAGTCTGGCCGGCGGCATACAGGATTTTTAGTCCCGGGCAGAAGCTGATGAATGTTATGGGATTTAAGCTGCTGGCGCTTTAGGTAAATATTATATGCGATCCTTCACCGGCTGCATGCTCATAAAACTCTCCGACCGTTAATATTCCGCTGACATGTTCGCTAAAGTCTTCCATGGTCATCTTGAACATATCCACAGTCATCTTGCAAGCATAAACCTTGCCGCCTCCGGCAATGATTAGATCTAGAAACTCACTGACAGGCGGGACGTCAAGTTTTTCCATTTGACCCTTCATCATCCATGAAGTGAAAGATTCCATGCCGGGTATAATACCAAGAAGTGTAGGCATCCTCAGGCCACCGGGAAGTCTTAGGGCAGGATTACCGACGACTGCAGTATGAAGCTTATCCATTCTGTTTTTAACGATAGCATCAAGTCCGAAGAAGGTGAAAAACAGATTGGTTTCAATTCCCTCCATTACTGCACCGTTTCCCATTATCAGCGCTGCATAGACATCTTCAACCGCGCCTTTTGAACAAATTATGTTGACTTTTTTTACGGGATTTTGCTTTTCCATATTAGAATTATTTATTAGGGTTAAACACAACTGGCTGGTTTGGGTATTCCGGCGATTTTGGTTGCTTTCTTAAGTGGAGCGCCCGGGAACAACTGGTAAAACGTTTTTACATCTATAACCCCGGAATGATTTATGCTCCTGATTGAAAGAGGGTCTCCACTGTTATGCCGGTTGCGGAGAAATTCCATGATAGCAAAATGCTTATCAGTAAGAACAATACCTTCTTCTTTTGCAATTTCAACAGCAATTTCTTTTGTCCATTGTGACGGGTTCGTGAAATAACCCTCCTCATTAACATCAACTGTTGCTCCTGCGTATTTTTTCTGTGCCATAATTCTGAATTTTATTTGTTATCAACTATTTAGTATTTCTTTCTGTTTTTATGATATTTTGTAAAAATGCCATTATAAATCCAAGACTCTTCCTTACCTCCGGTTTGTTCATCTGTCGCATCAAACGCCAGACAGAGTACTCCTCAATATCTTCGGGATTTATATTCTTAAGCGCTGTGGCTGCTGTATTTATTTTATTTAACAAATTTGGATCAGCAATGTTCATAAGAGTATCAGTAACAGGAATAAGATTATCAGATAATCTCTGCAGATCTTCTTTGCTGTATCTTGAAAGCACACTGTCCATTGTTTTTCCAAGCTGATTTAATATTTCGAAATATCCCTTCTGTTCAAGTTCATGGAACTTCTGTACACCGTCAAGGCCAATCTGCTTAATTATCGGAGTAAGGTCTTTTGCCAGGTCAGTAAAACTTTCGAGTAATTCCAGAACCATTCCCATACTGCGGATATTCCTGATAAGACGAAGGATTAGACATCTGAGTGCTTCGCTATCGAGTTCGATTCCTGCATCATCAAGCTGAGTGACCATATGTTTGAAAGCATCTTTCCCAATGACGGCAACATCATCTACCAGATCATTTACTGCTTCGCGATTTTGTCTCTGGATTGAGGCTTCATCAATGATCAGGTCGAGTTTCCTGTTAATCTCCCTGATCTGTTCCTGTATCAATTTATCTGACATGTTCGTATTTCTAAAAATTAATCGGTCTTTTTACCGGCCATTGTCATATGAGTATCGATCGGCATCTCTTTGCCCTTCAGAAGAATATGCCAGTAGATCCAGCGAAATATCAGTTCCCCGTAATGATTAAGTCTGCTTTCCTTAAGAAGACTGAAAGGACCTAGTTTTAAAAAATCTGGCCAGCGCTTCGGCCCCTTCAATAGTATAAAAATCGAAAACATTTTAATGCCAGAGTTCTCCCTTTAATCCCGGGGTCTCTTCCGGATTTATCCTTGTCCCGGTCGCAATTATCAGGATATCATATCTCAATACCTCGCCATTGACAAGATAGACCTTATTGTTCTCATAATCAATTCGTTCTATCTGACGAAATACAGAGTTTACGCCAATTGGCAGGAAGCTTTGCTTGGGTTTAATTACATCAGCTTTCTTATAATACCCAAAAGGAATAAAGAGAAATCCGGGTTGATAATAATGAGTTTTTTCCTGGTCAACAATGGTGATGTTCCACTCCTCGCGGGGCAGTTCTTTCCGCATCTTGTTTGCCATTATTGTACCCCCGGTGCCGGCGCCTAAAATCAGAAGATTTTTCATGGTTTTTAATGATCTGTTAATTTTTTCACAATACAAAAGTATTGTTTCTTTAGATATTTATATATATAGATATATATGATATTTATGATGTTTATAAAAGATGCTGTATTTTATAAAATTAGTGTTTTTAATTTGAAATTTACAGCTATCTTCATATTTCCGAATTATGTATTATTAAGAATATTTAAATCCAAGATTATGAAAAAGATTATTGCTTTCATCCTGCTTTTAATGTTAAGCATTTCAGTTGTTTCAGCACAGAGTACCGCTCAGAAAAAAGATCCGGTCGGGAAATGGAAATTTGAAGCTCCTTATGCTCCGGAAGAGTATTCGACTGGAGCAATAGATGTTGGATTAACCGACGGGAAATATTCCACGACTATTATGTTTACCGGAAGTGATTATAAAATAACAGGAGAGAAAGTAAAGTTTGAAAATGATACTGTTTCGTTTGCTGTGTATATTGAAGGAGATGTGGTATCAATCAGCCTGAAAATGGAAAATGATACAAAAATGGCTGGCAAAGCTGTCTATTCTGAAGGTGAAATACCTCTTACATTAACAAAGGAGCC
>DATKXL010000169.1:0-2017 GCA_035529055.1 Bacteroidales bacterium | reverse complement strand
AGGAGATATTGATAAATTTGGACAGTATCTTCATAATCATTGGATTGTTAAGAAGACTATCTCTGATAAAATGTCGTCCAGTAGTATTGACAGATACTATGACAAGGGATTAGAATATGCTTTAGGAGGTAAGATAATGGGGGCCGGTGGAGGTGGTCTTTTGCTGTTTTGCTGTAAGGAAGGGCAAAGAAGGAATTTAAAAGAAGTAATGGAGAAATCAGGATTGAGATATGTAAGTTTCCGTTTCGAGTTCGAAGGATGTAAAGTATTAACAAATATATAGTTATGTTTTCATGCGAATTTTTAGACCTAGTCGGTGAATCAATAGCCAAAAATGACTGTAAAGATATTGAAAAGGTAGTTGATATTCTTTTTGATGTCCGAAAGTATGGAGGCAGGTTGTTTATCATCGGTTCCGGTGGTGGTGCTGGCCATGCTTCACATGCTGTCTGTGATTTCCGCAAGTTGTGTAACTTTGAGGCTTACGCTCCCTATGATAATGTTTCAGAGTTGACAGCAAGAACAAACGATGAAGGATTTGATACGACTATTCTCAACTGGCTAAAGGTATCTAATTTCAATCAAAAGGATTGTATCTTTGTTTTCAGTGTTGGCGGAGGGAAAGATGGGGTCAGTGAAAATATAACAAAAGCTTTAAGATATGCACGCGGTAAAGATGCTCGTATCGTTGGGGTTGTTGGTCGTGACGGCGGAACCACTAAAGAGCTTGCTGATGCATGTATATTGATTGAATGCATAGAACATGTCACTCCAATAACTGAGGGGCTTCAGAGTGTTATATGGCATCTTATTGTTAGTCATCCAAAATTACAAATAAACCCGACAAAATGGTAAAAATCTTTGCAGACGGAGCCAACAGGAATACAATTCTTGAGCTTAATCAAAACCCGATTGTTTCGGGATTCACAACCAATCCGGCACTACTGAGAAAAGCCGGGGTAACGAATTATAAGGAGTTTGCTTTTGATATCCTTTCTGTAATACCTGATAAGCCTATTTCCTTTGAGGTTATTGCTGATAATCCTTATGAGATGTACCGGCAAGCTCTTGAGATAGCATCCTGGGGGAAGAACGTATATGTTAAGATCCCAATAACAAACACCGAAGGCAAGATAATGAGAGATATTGTCAGCCAGTTATCAGGTAAAGTAAAATTAAACATTACAGCTATAATGACTATTCAACAGGTCAGAAAGATATTACCTGCACTGATATTAGGCAATGGAGCCGTTATAAGCATCTTTGCAGGGCGTATAGCTGATACTGGTATAAACCCATTGCCCATAATGAAAAGCGCGCTCAGACTCATAGAAAACACCAATGTAGAGTTAATTTGGGCTTCCCCTCGTGAAGTGTACAATGTTTATCAGGCAGAAGATATCGGCTGTCATATTATAACCTGTACCAGTGATTTAATTAAGAAATTGCCATTAAAGGGTAAAAACTTAGCAGAGTACAGTTTGGATACTGTTAAGATGTTTTATAATGATGCAAAAGAGGCAGGATATGAAATCTAAAAGAGTCTTTGTCAGTGGTTCTTTTGATATGTTGCATTCGGGACATGTGACTTTTTTAAAGGAAGCTTCAAAATATGGGGAGTTACTTGTCGGCATGGGATCAGATTATTCTATTGAGAAATACAAAGGTAAAAAACCTGTCTGTAAAGAAGATGAGAGGCTGTTTATGGTCAAAGCTATTCGTTATGTTACTGAAGCATGGATCAATTCCGGGGAGGGTCCACTGGATTTTATTGATGACTTAGAACACACCGCGCCTGATATTTTTATCTGTAACCAGGATCAGGCATGTGAAGAAAAAGAATTAGCTTGCAGAGATTTAGGAATTGAATATATTATTTTACAACGGACTCAGGAGCCGGGACTACCGGAACGGAGTACAACTAAATACAGAGACTTATGAAAAAGTTACTTTTATTAATCGGATTATTATTTCTCCTTTCCTGTGAGAAAGATACCTATTGCTGGGAATGTACTAC
>DATKXL010000168.1:0-2615 GCA_035529055.1 Bacteroidales bacterium | reverse complement strand
CCTGCTTTAATTTTGCCAACACGTCAATTGCCACATTCAGCAGAAGGCTTAAAGAGATCGGATTAAGAAAAACATTTGGAGGACTGAGGAGTCAGCTTGTTACGCAGTTCATGATAGAAACGCTTATAGTCTGTTTACTTGCTCTTTTCACCGGGATTCTTATTGCCGAGTTCCTTGTTCCGGCTTACAGCAGTCTGTGGTCATATATGTCAATAAAAATGATATTTGCGGGTTATGGATTTTTCTGGGTATTTTTACTGCTGCTGTTACTGGTTACAGGTTTTGTGGCAGGAGTATATCCTGCTTTGTATGTCAGCGCATTCAGCCCATCAGCTGTTCTGAAAGGAACTTCTGCCTTCAGGGCCTCAGGAAAGCTTTCCGCTCTTCTTCTTACCCTCCAGTTTGCAATATCTGTCTCAGCCCTTGTCATGGGTATAGTCTTTTCAAAAAATGCAGAATATCAGAATACACTTGATCTCGGGTACGACAGGGATAGGTTAGTGGTTGTTCCGATCGTTCCTGAAAATTATCCTTCATTCAGTACCGAGGTTGTCTCAAATCCGAATATAATCCTGGCAGCAGGTACTCAGAACCATATTGGCTTCGGCAGTTACCGCAGGCCGATAAAGGATGAAGAAAAACAACTGGAAGTTGATGTAATGGATATAGGTCCTGACTACGCCCAGGCAATGGGTCTCAGACTTGTCGAAGGACGGCTTTTTGATAAACTGAGGGTATCAGCGGACCGTGAAAACAGTTCTATCATAGTAAACCAGAAATTTGTGAAGGACTTTGGCTGGAAGGAAGGTTCCGGGAAAACGGTAACCCTTTATGACACCACAAAACTTACAATTATCGGAGTTGTAAAGGATTTCTATATCGGAGGAGTCTGGGAGGAAATAGAACCTGCCATGCTCAGGCTTTCAGCCAGTGACCGGTATAACGTTCTGGTAGTGAAGGCAAATCCCGGTGACCTGCCTGGCATCCTCGAATATCTCAATCAGAAATGGAAAAGCCTTTATCCGAATTATGTTTTCGGAGGAAGACTTCAGGAAGGCTTTATGCAGGAAGAAAAGGATATTAACGGAAGCATAATGAAGGTTAATTTCTTCCTGGCCCTAATAGCCACACTACTATCGCTTATAGGTATGTTCAATCTTGTTTCGCTTGATATCATCCGCCGTACCAAGGAGGTGGGGATAAGAAAGATCCAGGGGGCTCCCGTTCCATTGTTAATGTTCCTAATAAGTAAAAAATTCATTATAATACTTATCATTGCTTCTGTCCTCGGATGTGCCGGTGGATATTACCTGTCGGTAATGCTGCTTGACAGTATCTGGGATTATTTTGTTGATATAAAGGCAGGTATGTTAATTACTGCAGCTTCAGTAATGTTCGTGGCAACAGTTCTTACCCTTGTCTTTAAAATAAGCAGAGCAGCAATGAAGAACCCTGTTGTTTCACTCAGGTACGAATGATATATAGTTGTTGGGGGGTAACGTTTTTTAATACATTTTGTTGATCAGTTGCCCTATTTCATCCCGTTTTTTAAGAGGAAAACTGAGGCATTTTCCGTCCCTTGTCACAACGTTTAAACCCTTGACAGAGAATAATCCTTTGCTGAAATATATGACTTCCAGTATATTATCGAACAGGATTTCCAGATTAAATTTTTCCATTTCTTCTTTCAATGCCTTAAAATATAGTCTCTGGTTTGTTACTATCAGTTTACCCTCGATGGTATTATTGTTAATAACCTGGTTTGTGTCACCGGCTTTCAGAACAACTTCGTTAGCATTTAATTTTACTGTCATGGCACTGATTATTTGTACGACCCTATAAAACTTTTAATTCTGTTTTCTTTTTGTCTTACCAGTATAAAGACGGATAGCACATATAAATGTTGCATAGAAGAAAATATTTTACTTCTATCGGCAGTCTGTCTGATAACTAACCGAGTGGGTACGATTACAGGAGACTGTATTAGCCCCTTAAATGGTTGGACAAATAATCTTCAAAGAGATCAGGAGATTGTCTAATTGCACCTGCAAACCGGTATGGGCAAATATTTTCTTTTTCAGCCAATCCTGCGGATGGCTTAAGTCGAGGCACCCATGGGTGAAACAATAATCAAACAGAAAGCTTAGTTTTTCCTGTGGACGGGTAACATAAAACACCACCGGCTTTTCTTTATCCTTAGTTTCTGCATCATAACGGAGCATTAGTTCTTCTTTTACCTGTTGCCAATGTTCTGAAATGCGATTATCCGTTTGAAGTATGGTAATTTGGTTTTGTTCCAGAATAGGCAAAATAAAACTGCATTGACCGGAAGGATCGAGCACAACAACCCTGTTTCGATGTTGCATTAATTTATTAATATCCTGTATGAGCCATTGTTCTGTCATGATAGTCAATTACGAATTTTCAATTACGTATTCTTTTAAAGCCACGTAAGCCTTCGGCCTGATGCCTCTTGTATTTCTGTAAATGACTTTTTTAAAGCCATTTAGCAAGGTAACAGTTCGTCGAGTTTTTGGATTGAATGGTCCTGGATTCGTTGGAGAACGTCTTTTAGCCACCCAAATGGTTCGACATTATTGATCTTGCAGGTACCC
>DATKXL010000167.1:0-3277 GCA_035529055.1 Bacteroidales bacterium | reverse complement strand
GCCGCAATTTAAATGCTTATACCATTCTGAAATGAATATATATCTATGAAACCTGTTTGTTAACGGATGATTGATTGTCATTCATCAAAAACATCATGAATCTAAGGATTTTCATAAATTTAGATTAAACCCTGAAACTTTGTTCGCAGAGAGCGCTAAGCCCACCTACGCTAACGCTTTGGCCAGCCTTGGAACTGACGGTGCGATAAGTAAAGCCAGAGAACTTGTTAAAGAGAATCCTGAAAAGTATTTTATGCCGGACCAGTTTTCAAACAAATACAACAGGATTGCACATTATAAAACAACAGGTGAGGAGATCTGGAAACAGACAAATGGCAAAATTGACTACTTCGTTTCTGCAATAGGCCCTTCTGGCACTATTATGGGAGTAGGGAAAGCCCTGAGAGAGAATAATCCAGGGATAAAAATTGTTTGTGCACATCCGGTTAAGGGCCATTATATACAGGGATTAAAAAACATGGAGGAAGCAATAGTGCCGTCAATTTTCGACCCTTCGGTAATTGATGAAACAATAATGGTTGAAACAGAAGCCGCTTTTGAAATGATAAAACAAGTCATTAAAAAGGAAGGAATTTTTGTAGGTATGAGCAGCGGAGCAGCCATGCTTGCTGCCATAGAAGTCGCCAGGAAAATAAAATCGGGAGTAATAGTTGTCATTTTCCCCGACAGGGGAGAGAAATACCTGACTACTAATTTGTTCAATGAAAAGTAAGATTTCTTTTGAATGCAAGCCTTCAACGAGTTCAGAAAATAAAAAACCCGATGTTTCTCCATCGGGTTTTGCAGTCCTTGCGGTGCGGACGGGGCTCGAACCCGCGACCCCCGGCGTGACAGGCCGATATTCTAACCAACTGAACTACCGCACCAAAAAACAATTGCGATGCAAAATTAAGTGATTTTTTAATTATGCCAAATATTTATCCAAAATAATATTGAACACCAGGATTAATGGGTGATTAAGAAAACCTTCACTATATGTCATTTCATTCACTTTGTGTTCCTTTGTGCCTTACTTTGTGATACGAGGGGCACTAAGGTTATCACGAAGTCTCACAAAGAAATAAGATTATAGATGAGACATAATAAGCCCCTCTCTACCGGGAGAGAGCCTGCCCCGCGCCAGCGGGGGGTTTGGGGAGAGGTATCCAGGGGAGTGAAAACTAAGGGCCAGGGGGGCGAAAAAAACTAAAATTCACGCTGCCATAACTCCGGTGCTCAAAAAAGAATGTATGACCTTTGAAATCCAATTTCCTGGGATGCTCAAGTATGAAAAATCCATCCTCATTTAATATATCTGATTGAAAAACCAGATCAGGAAGCTCACTTAACCATGGAAGATCATATGGGGGATCAGCAAAAACAATATCGTACCTGAAACTGCAGGTCTTTAAATATGCCTTCACATCAATATGTACCGGCCTGATATTTGTGAATCCCGTATCTTTAATTATACGTTTTATACCGGCAAAATGTTTCAGATCTTTCTCAACCAGATGCACAATTTCTGCACCTCTTGATGCAAATTCATAACTGATGCTTCCTGTCCCGGAAAAAAGATCAAGTACCTTCACCGACTCAAAATCTATGCGATTATTAAGAATATTAAACAGACTCTCGCGGGCAAAGTCAGTGGTCGGCCTTGCTTTAAGGTTCGCAGGAGGTAAAATCTTTCTCCCTCTGTATTTCCCTCCTGTTATTCGCAATTTATGACGCTGAAGAGATTAAGATAATGATGTATTTCTGTGTCGGTGAAGACATAACTGAAAGTAAAAGTACCGGATAGTTCAGCAAACTTCACATTCCGCAGATAAGTTGCCAGACCTGAAACAAGTTCATTTTCTTTTTCAGTCTTTCCGCTCATAAAGATGGTCTCCTCCTGAGGGATGGACAACCGCTTGAAAACATTGATAATATAATAAAGAATGTCCGATATGTTTTTGTAAGTGAATGCATTACAAAATCTAAGGGAATTGTGGTCAAAAACTATCAAATTGAAAAAATCTCTTTCAACATGAACATGTATATAGTGTCCGGTTATACCTTTTCTACACTGCGAAATGTGCCTTAACAAGGGTTTGAGGTAATGCAGATGCTGAGTTCCGGGGTATACGCTGCTCAGGAGGCCATCAAGTGGTTTAAGCAGGGGGAAAATCAGGTATGCATCCGGATCAGCAATCTTGTTAATGAGCAATGAGTTGTTTTCTTCATTGCCATGATTAAAAGCGAAATATTCATCTTTCTTAGCCTGATCAAACAAAGGGGCCGGTACAAGGGTAAACCTTGTTGAAGGGGTTATGATATTAGTCTTCCTGTATCGTTTTGTAAGAAAATCATCTTTATTGATTATCTCGCCCAGTTCGTCTGCTGTGAAATATTTGTTCTCTTCAGGTTCGTGGGAGCGGATCAGCACAAATTTATTCCTTAGTCTGTCAAGAATAGAGAATGATAAGCCGGAAATGCTTACCTGGAGGGATAACTCATAGTTTTCCGTTGAATTGATATCCAGTGTCTCATCAAAGAGTTCCAGAAAGGGCATTTATTCAAGATTTTAACCTCTGTAGTCCTCAGTGTCTTCTCTGTGTTTTTGCCCCTAAATCCCCTTAAAGGGGACTTACTTACAGCCCCCTTCAGGGGGTTGGGGGCAGAACTTACACAGAGGTTGCACAGAGTTACACAGAGTAGTTCATATTTTAAGCTGGAATGTTTAAGTTTACAAACAAAAGTAGAAAAAAAACCTTAGCAACAATTTGTGATACTTTAAATAGTGTATGCGCGATGCAATAATATATAACCAGCTGTGTAAGAACCTGGGAAACATCCCGACCGAAGATCAGTCCGAAGCGTTTAAAAAAATTGCTTCATATATATGTGAAAATAATAACGATATAATTTTCCTTCTTAAAGGATATGCCGGTACCGGTAAAACCAGCCTCATAAGCTCAATTGTTAAAACTCTTGAACTTTTAAGGATACGGTCGGTTTTGCTTGCCCCCACGGGCAGAGCGGCAAAAGTGCTGGCTTCTTTCACCAGGAAACAGGCTTTTACCATCCATAAGAAAATATACCGTCAGAAATCCTCAAAGGATGGAATGGGTAGCTTCGTGCTCGACAGAAACCTTCACAGGAACACATTTTTCATAGTCGATGAGGCCTCAATGATATCCAATTTCCAGAATGAGATTTCACTCTTCGGAAGCGGGAAGCTTCTGGATGATCTGGTTGAGTATGTCTATTCAGGTATTGACTGCAAGCTGAT
>DATKXL010000166.1:0-12406 GCA_035529055.1 Bacteroidales bacterium | reverse complement strand
AAAAAGAAAAGGTGAAAAGGATAAGAAGAATTAATATAGTAATCCTGCTATTTATATTGTTATGCAGATCAGGATATTCACAGACATTTAACGAGGAGACATTTAAGATCGGAAGAACCATCGGTCTCATTGATGCTTTTTATGTTGATACTGTAAATCTGCAAAGTCTGACAGAGAAAGCGATCATCGAAATCCTGAGGGATCTGGATCCACATTCGGTTTACATTTCAGCCAGGGATGTAAAAGAGATGAATGAACCTCTTAACGGAAATTTTGAGGGAATAGGGATACAGTTTAACCTGTTGCGTGATTCGATAATCGTCATTGAGCCGCTTCCCGGCGGGCCATCTGAAAAAATCGGCCTCAGGGCAGGCGACAGGATAATTACTATCGACGGGGAGAAAGTGACAGGGATCAGTATCTCCACAACCGGAGTAAGAAAACGTCTTATGGGTATGAAGGGTACCAAAGTGAACATAGGGATCTTCAGAAGGGGAGAAAAAGATATCCTTGATTTCACAATAATAAGAGACAAGATTCCTATAAACAGCCTGGATGCAGCCTATATGCTCGATAAGGAAACCGGGTATGTCAAACTGAATAAATTTGCAGCAACCACCGAGAAAGAATTTAGCGATGCCCTTGACAGGTTGCGAAAAAGTAACATGAGGAATATGATCCTCGACTTACGTGGAAACGGAGGAGGTTATATGCTTGCTGCCACCGCGCTGGCCGACAAATTCTTTGGTGACAAAAAACTGCTGGTTTACCTCGATGGCCGGAAAACATCAAGACAGGATTACGCATCGTCAGGTGGAGGAATCCTATCATCTGCAAGAGTCGCCGTTCTGACTGATGAAGGGTCAGCTTCAGCAAGCGAAATACTGGCAGGAGCACTTCAGGACTGGGACAGGGGAGTGGTTGTAGGACGCCGGACCTTTGGGAAAGGACTGGTGCAGAACGGTTTCAATCTGACTGACGGATCGATGATAAGGCTTACTGTTGCCCGATACTACACTCCTACGGGACGATCAATCCAAAGTCCGTATAATGAAGGTTATGAAAAATATATGGAGGCTTATTATAAGAGATATACAGGGGGTGAACTGATGTCAGCCGACAGTATTCATTTCCCCGATTCACTGATGTTTAAAACAAAAGTGAACAAGCGAACTGTGTATGGAGGAGGCGGAATTATGCCGGATGTTTTTGTGGCAGCTGATACCTCGAACTATTCAGATTATTACAGGGGACTGGTCAGGAGGGGAATACTAAATTCATTTGCCCTTGAATACTTCGATAAGAACAGAAAATATATTACTTCTGAGTATAAGATTTTTGATGACTATAAAGAGAGGTTCGGGTTTTCACCTGATGATATCAGCGACCTTATTAAAAAGGGAGAAGATGCCGGTGTCAGGTATAATGAGGATCAGTTTAAAATATCCAGGAAGGAGATCCTTATTATACTGAAAGGATTAGTTGCGACAAACGCATGGCAGACAAATGAATATTATCGCATTATAAATGAGGACGATAATGTTATTGAAAAGGCACGGAAGATCTTATCCGATAAATCAGCATACGAAAAAATACTTGGATATTAGAGTCATTTTATTTCGGATTGCGGATTTTTGATTACGGATTTATGAAACTTATAGCAAAGACTCTTTACGGACTTGAAAAAGTACTTGCGGAAGAGCTTATTAACCTTGGTGCCGGAAACGTTGAGATATCAAACCGTGCTGTTCTCTTTGACGGTGATGTTGCAATGATGTACAGGGCAAACTATTGTTGCCGGACTGCTCTTTCGATCTTGATGCAGGTAGCCGAATTTCAGATCAGATCAAAAGATGACCTCTATAAAAAGAGCAAAAAAATTGAATGGGATAAATACCTTGAGATTGATGACACTTTCTCCATAATGCCTGTGGTCAGCTCCAGGCTCTTCCCTCATACCGGTTATGCAGGACTTGTGCTGAAAGATGCCATAGCGGACTGGTTCCGGGACAAGAAAGGCCAAAGACCATCGGTTGATACTACGCATCCGGAAATCCTTTTCAATCTTCATATCAGCAACGAAAGGGTGAATATTTCGGTTGACTCATCCGTAATCCCGCTGTATAAACGCGGATACCGTCAAAGTCAGGCTGTTGCCCCTCTTAATGAGGTTCTTGCAGCAGGAATTGTTTTGCTTTCAGGATGGGATAAAGGAAAACCCTTGCTTGATCCGATGTGCGGTTCAGGCACACTACTTATTGAGGCAGCTTTGATTGCATGCAGGATCCCTCCCGGGAAATTCAGAAAATCCTTCGGATTCCAGAAATGGAAAAATTACGATGAACAATTGTTTGACAGTATAAAGAAAGAAAGTGACAGCAAAATAACCGTTTCTCCCGCTGTAATATCGGGGAAAGATATATCTGAGAAGGTTCTTATGCAGGCACAGGCAAATATTGACAGTGCGGGTTTATCGGAAGTTATTTCTGTTGAGGTGTCGGATTTTCAGTATCTGAAGGCCAGCACCGATGATGGTTTTATCATTATGAATCCTCCTTACGGAACCAGGATCAGGCAGGATGAGATAGACAGATTCTATAGCATGATAGGTTCCACGCTGAAGCATAGTTTTACCGGGAACAATGTCTGGCTGATAACCTCCAATAAAGAAGCTCTCAAGAATGTAGGTTTGAAACTGCAGAAAAAAATAACCCTCTATAACGGTGCCCTGGAATGTGTTCTGGTGAATTATCAGATGTATTCCGGCACCAGGAAAGATAAAACGACCTGATTAGGATAGTTTTGTGGCTTTGCACAGACTATATTAAAAGCACCCTTTTATATTCTTACCCCTAAATCCCCCATGGGGGACTTATTCATAGAAATTATGCTTACAAAGCCCCCCTTGGGGGGATGGGGGGTAAATCAAATTTTTTGGGACGAGACCTCATCAACCATGAGATAACCTCCTTTCGAATTTACAATTTATCACCCCAAATCTGATCGTTTATCAAAATGTTGATCAGTTGTTGAGAACTACTCAAGGGTAATTATCTATTATTTTATAACTTCGCATTTTTATTATATTTGCTAACGGAAAAATTCAGACCTTTCATAAACGAAGCTTAGATGAGCTTTAATGTTGAAAATTACTTTTCTGACCAGTTGAACGGAAACGTTATCCTGTATTACAGAGGTAATGTTGATTCCGATATCATTAATCAGGTACTCGACACGGTGGAAAGTAAATTAATTCAGGTGAACGAGCAGACGCGGCTCCGCAAAAAGGTCTATAATGTGCTGGTTGAGAGCCTTCAGAATCTCTATCATCATGTTGACAGGGTTCCGGAGGAATTTGAAGATCAGTCATCTGAGAAATACGGGATACTGTTTGTAAAGAGAGTTGAAGAAGGTTATAAGATCATTACAGGTAATTTTGTCCGATCTGCACTTGTGGAAAAACTGGAGGAAAAGATTAAAAGGATAAACAGATCGAGTCATGAGGAGATAAAGGAACTGTACAAGTTCATTCTTAATCATCAGCGGATCTCGGCAAAAGGAGGTGGGGGACTTGGTCTTGTTGATATAGCAAGGAAAACGGGTAATAAACTTGAATATAAATTTAAAGCATACAATGATAGATACTCTTTTTTCTATCTTGACATTTTAGTTAATGAGGAAAATTGAAACAAACTATTAAAACTGAAAAATATGGAACCGATCATCATCGAAGGAACACCGAAAACTCCAACTGTTAAGTTTGATGCCACTGATGGCGTTTTTGAAATCAAAGGACGTTCAATCCCCGAAAACTCTGTTGAGTTCTACAAACCGCTGGTTGACTGGCTTGATAATTACAAAGAATCGCCACTTGAGAAAACTGTTGTGAATATAAAGCTTGAGTATTTCAATACCAGCTCTTCGAAGTGTATTCTTGATGTGTTCAAGAAGCTTGAGGCTATTCATAAAGCAAAAAAACAGGTTGAAGTGAACTGGTTTTATGAGGAGGACGATGAGGATATGCTGGAAGCCGGCGAGGATTATGAATCTATCATCCGTGTACCGTTCAAGATGGTTGAGATTGTTGAATAACTCCCTGTAAAGGCTTATCCTGATCAGATCGGTTTTGTTCCGGAAAATAAATAAAAGAGGGTTTATTGCAAGCCCTCTTTTATGTTTTTATATCAGCTCCTTATCGGAACCTTTTTTCTTTTTGCCGATGATCTTTTCGCCCGATTCGAGTATTTTCTTAAGAAGCCTGAAATAGAGTATGATATAAAGACAGCCTGCGATAAACCACAGAACTAATACATTAACGATGAATGTATCAATCTTGATCCCGAATATCTGCTTGGTGGGTGAATAAAAATGTGCTTTGATGAATCTGCGTTGCGGATCCATGAAAATTGGATCCATCTTCTGAACAAGTTCACCATTGAATTCAATTATCTTATCTGTCTCTTCCTTGTTCGTTACAAACTCTTCGAGCGATTTATTAAAATAATTGTCCCGCAGCCTTTGAGGTCCACCCGGCTGCTCTGCTTCGATCTTGGTAAGGAGAGCATCCTTACGGGTATTTGCATTGTTATAGTAACTGACATAATACCTTCTGACTGATTCTATATAACTGAGAGCGGCAGTTATAACATCAGGATTGACCCTTTCAGGTATTAGTGAGTCAGTATAGTCAAAACGAATCGCCGGCAAGAGGGCAGTCTGCTTCTTAGTCTCATTTGAAACCAGACGCAGCATACTTTCAAACTCAAGACCTCTGTCGCCATCTTTAAGCTTTCCGCGAATATTCTCGAGATTGCTTTTCATTTCAACATTCCAGAAATCCTTTCTGAACCTGGCTTCACTCATTGCCTTATCATAAATATAGAATTGCTTTTCATATTTATTATATATGAATTGCTGAGTTGCAAGAGCTTCATAACCCCATCGGGCAGTGATGAACTCACCATATAGGGGAATAGTGACGGGGGATGAGATCTTAGGATTAAGCTTTTCGAATTTTACCATAATTCCACTGAGGATGATCTGCGGTATAACCAGGAATGGTATTAAAATGTATATTGTAACCACCGCTTTAAAGCTGTCAGAAATGACAAGTCCCATTACATTAGCTGAAGCCCAGCAGGAAAACAGAACCAGCCAGTATTCAAACATCATATCTTTTATACCGATAATCCAGTTCCCGATAATGACAAAGGTGAACGCCTGAATAGCTGATATCATAAACTGAACAAACACCTTCGACATAAGAAAACTGTTCCAGCTGAGATTAAGGAATGACTCTCTCTTTAATATCTTCCTGTCCTTAATTATTTCTTCGGCACTTACTGATAATCCCATGAATATTGCAACAATTACCGACATGAAGATATAGACAGGAAGATTGCTGTTATCATAAAGGGTGTACCTTGGATTTTTGGCGCTTTCGTCGAAATACCTTATCAGGGATGCAAGGAATATTGCAAGGACAGGTGCTTCAATAAGGGTTATCAGAAGATATTGTAAATCTGCAATCTTGGAAAGTACATCACGTTTGGCAAAGACAATAAACTGCTTAAGCTTTCCGGGAGTTTTGAAATGTATTTCAGGCAGGGATATTCCCTTTTCAAGCTTTTCCTCCTTTTTATCCTTCCTGTACAGGTTACTCCAGTCCTCAGGGGATATCCTTCTGGTTTCGGTCGGCTTTCCGCTTTCAGTGAATACTCTGGTCTCAACTATATTGAAGATCTGTTCCGGATTTACATTTCCGCAAACGTAACATTCACTTTCATGATAGTTTGCCTGTTCGATCTTCCTTTTAAAATATTCTATCGACTCAACAGGATTCCCGTTATAGATCATATAGCCTCCGGTGTCAAGAATTATTAGTTTATCGAACATCTTGAAAATGTCGGAGGAGGGTTGATGGATCACAATGAACAGAAGTTTTCCTTTTCTGGCAAGTTCCTGTAAAAGATCAAGGATATTCTCGGAGTCACGCGATGAGAGACCTGAAGTCGGTTCATCAAGGAACAATATTGCAGGTTCACGGATAAGCTCAAGGGAGATATTAAGTCTCTTTCTCTGGCCACCGCTGATATTCTTATTAAGCGGACTTCCGACTTTCATGTTCCTGATATCGTAAAGCCCCAGGTTCTTCAGGACACTGTCAACTCTGTTGATAATCTCTTCATCAGTAAGATTATCAAAACAGAGAAGTGCATTATAGTAAAGGTTTTCAAAGACTGTCAGCTCTTCAATAAGAAGGTCATCCTGGGACACAAACCCGATCAGCCCCTTAATTTTTTCTTTCTCCTCATGAATACTTATTCCATTAATTAAAACCTCACCATCGAAAGGCGGATTGATCCCGTTTAAAACGCTCAGCAGGGTTGATTTTCCGGCACCGCTGGCTCCCATGATCCCAATCATTCTTCCTGATTCACCTTTGAAACTCATATGATGAATACCAACCTGGCCGCTCTTAAACCTGTACTCCAGATTATTAACTTCATATACAACCCTCGATGACTGAAATTCCTCTTTCAGGAACTGCATTGTCACATCCCAGTAATAGATAGGAGTTATCTTATATCCTTTCAGGGAAGATCCGGTCCCGAAGGGATAAACTTTGTCCTCCTGAAGCAGTTGAGCATTCATCAAAAGCTCACCCATGCCTGAGAATCTGACAAAGTACTTTTCGATGGATGGTACGAAAAGGATCCATATTTGTCCCTTTAGCAGTTCCTTATAAGTATGTTTTACACCCTGATTGCTGAAGGTTTTATCTCCTGCGATTACAAGCAAGTCAGGAGAGGAAGGAATTTTAGAAAAAGGATTCAGTACAAACCGCTCGATAATGGAATATTCTTCTGATGAGATATTTAAACCTTCAGCCAGAGTATTGATAAATCCCAGTTCCAGCATACTTACCTCTTCACCTCCCGACTTACAGAACTCAAGTGCCTGGATGACAACGACAATCCTTTGTTCCTGATCGAGCTGCCCCTGTTCGTTAATTTCATTGCACAGTTTCCGGATCCTTATTGCAATAGCTCCCTCACGCCTTTCTGTTGTGCTTTTTTCGAGCTTTTTTATTGCTTCCTCATAAGCAGCATTGTATGTTGAAAGATATTTCTGAACCAGCTCCTGGTTGAGCAACCGTTTAAGGAAAGCTTCAACCACACCTTTTCTCTCAATGTCATTGCTCTGTGGATTGGCAATGATTGCAAACAACTGCATTAAGGTTTCCAGGATCTTTTCACTCATTTTATCAGATATCGCAGTGCAAAATGAAGAGATGAAATTAATCAATTGATATAAATAATCCTAATAATAGTGTTCAACGGACTGGTCTTATTGCTTTGTTTTTATTCTTTTTTTTCTCAACCGAAAAACCAAATTTGCCTATGTAACTTCCTGTTTCATAATATTTACCATGGGAATAACAGAGAGGATTGGAATCATTGAATCTGAATGTTCCGCTCTTTTCATTGAAATATTTCTTACTGGCGCTTACAGCAACCACTTCAGAAATGAACATATGATGTGATCCCAGCTCTTTGATCTCTTTCACAACACATTCAATATTGACCGGCGATTCCTTTATAAGTGGAGCATTTACTTTTAAAGCTTTAACAGGAGTAAGACCCATCTCGGCAAATTTGTCAAAATCTTTCCCTGATTTTATTCCGCACCAGTCGGTTGCAAAAGCAAGATCCTTTGTAGTAAGGTTTATCACGAATTCTCCGTTTCTCCTTATTATTTCGTATGAATGACGGCCAGGTCTGACAGAGATATAACACATCGGAGGATCTGTGCATATCGTGCCTGTCCATGCAATAGTTATGATGTTATACTCTTCGGGGGATGAACCGCAGCTGACCATCACTGCCGGCAACGGATAGATCATCGTCCCCGGTTTCCAGTTAAGTTTACTCATGAATTTTTAAGATTAAAACCCAAATATACAGTGATAAGGAAAAAGAAGTAATAAGAAGAGACGGAGGATTCGGCAACGGATACCTTTCATTCAGCAGCGGCAGGAGAAACAGGTAACCTATCTGAACGACTTGATACAGGCCTCAGTATCATCGAATATCTCAAAGACGGTATGCAGGTGAAGAGTATGGAATAGCTCAGTTACCCTTGGTTCCGGATTAACAAACTTCAGAGTTCCGTAACTGCTTCGTGCAGCTTTGTGAAGGGAGAGGAACCAGGCAAAGCCGGAGCTGTCAATATATTCAACTCCTTTAAGATCGATAATTACCTTTGAATTAGAATTGTCGAACAATTTCCTCAGACCTTCTTTTATTTCATCTATGGTTGTGGCATTTATCTTATTGACTGAGAAAGTAACAATGTCAATTTTGTCTCTTTTTTCAATATTGATCATTTCAGTCGGTATTAATAGTTATTTACAAGATCATCGAGTTCAGAAATAGCGGATTTTGTGTCATTTTCAAATCTGGAAACATATGAACCATAAAGTTCTGCAGCTTCACCTGTCCTTGCCTGTAATTCAAAAGTTTTAAGCATCTGGGCAAGATCGTCCATGCCCATTATTGCAACCGACGACTTAGCTTTATGCGCCAGTAAACCCAACGATTGATATTTCTTTTCAGAAAGAAGAGAGACCATTTCAGAATGCATTTCAACCACCTGTTCCCTGAACATATCTGTTAATTCCTTAATTAATTCCCTGTCTCCTCCTGATACCGTTTCAAGATAATCAGTCTTGATGAATTTATAATCCATATTGTGAAGCACCTGGCTTTCATGATCAAAATACCAGGAATGTTTGACAAAAATAGTAAATTTTTATTTCCCTTGGTTAAAACACTTAATTAAGTCTGATGCATACACTCCTTTTATTAAAAGGAAATAAATTCTACTTTTATACTGATAAAAATAAGCTCTTTTAAAAAAATATCTCTGTTCATTTGCAACGGATGACTTACCGCATTAATGCTTAAATCAATGAAATACACTGCATTTACTAAATTCCATGAGGAGGCGGGAGCCAGAATGGTCCCTTTTGCAGGCTACTATATGCCTGTTGAGTACCGGGGAATAAATGAGGAGCATGTAACAGTAAGAGAGGGTGTCGGCGTTTTTGATGTTTCCCATATGGGAGAGTTTTGGGTAGAGGGACCCTCAGCGCTTAAATACCTCCAATATTTGACATCCAATGATGTGTCGGCCCTGGTTGACGGCAAAATTCAATATTCATGTTTCCCTAATGGTAAAGGAGGCATAGTTGATGATCTTCTTATCTATAGGTTCAGCCATGAGAAATACATGCTTGTTGTTAACGCTGCAAATATAAGTAAGGACTGGGAATGGTGTGTTAAGCATACCGGACAGTTCGGCATGAAGCCCGGGAAGGATCTTGTAAATGCTTCTGACAAAATTTCCCAGCTTGCAGTACAGGGACCCCTTGCGCTGAAAGCAATGCAAAAACTTACCGGAGCTTCAGTGGAGGATATGGAATATTACACATTTAAAGTTATTGATTTTGCAGGCATCAAAGATGTAATCTTCTCAACTACAGGATATACCGGAGCCGGAGGCTGTGAGATCTATGTCAGAAACGAGGATGGACCAAAACTCTGGAAGGCTATCTTTGAAGCAGGGGAAGAGCATAATATCAGACCTATAGGCCTTGGAGCCCGGGATACTTTACGTCTTGAAATGGGTTATTGCCTCTATGGGAATGACATTAATGATCAGACCTCTCCTATTGAGGCCGGGTTAGGCTGGATAACAAAATTCACTCCAAAAAAAGAATTTATTGACAAAGCCCTTCTGTTGAAACAGAAAGAGGAAGGTGTAAAACGGAGACTAAAAGGTTTTGTAATGATCGAGCGGGGTATCCCACGACAACATTATGAAGTTGCAGATGCAAATGGCAGCGTGATAGGAGAGGTTACCTCTGGTACCATGTCACCAATGATGAAGCAGGGGATCGGTATGGCTTACCTGGCGGAAGACTTCTGGAAACCTGATACGGAAATATTCATCAGGATCAGGAACAAAGAACTTAAAGCAAGAGTCGTTAACTTACCAATATACAAAAAAAACAGCTAATTTCCAACTAATTAATGTTAAAAAGGAAGCTTGAAACATGCTTTTCACCGGCATTATATGAACCAGGCGAGCATGTGAATTCAATTGTGGTGATCATCGATGTTTTACGCGCATCATCCGCCATATGTACTGCATTTGCCAACGGAGTTGACTCAATAATACCGGTTGCTGGTATTAATGAAGCAAGGGAATACAAAAACCGCGGATTCCTTGTTGCAGCAGAACGCGATGGCTATGTTCTTGATTTTGCTGACTTTGGCAATTCCCCTTTTAACTTCACACACGAAAAAGTTGAAGGTAAAACAATAGTATATAGTACTACGAACGGTACAGGTATTATTGAAATGGCCTCATCGGCAAGCGCGATTGTCGTTGGTTCGTTTCTGAATATCAGCGCACTTACTGACTGGCTGATAAAGCAGGAAAATGATGTTGTACTGTTTTGTGCAGGCTGGAAAAACAGATTTAACCTTGAAGATACGATCTGTGCGGGATCATTTGCCGAAAGACTTTTTGCAACATCATTATATTCAACTATTTGTGATTCAACACATGCTGCTGTTGATTTATGGTCTCTGGCAAAAAGCGATCTCCCGGATTATATTGAAAAGGTCGCACAACGGAGCCGGTTAAGAGATAAAGGACTGGATGATTGCATTGCTTTCTGCCTTACCATGGACTTCACCGACAGGATACCTGTTATCAAAAACGGGATTCTTATCAATAATATTTTATAAAAATATTTACCTGCCAAGAAGAATGAAAGGTAAACAGCTAATTTTTGTATATTTTTGTTATCATACTTAAGCCTGATTTTGTCTTAATAATAAATATCACTATTATGAAAAAACACAATTTTTATGCGGGTCCTTCAATATTGCCGCAATACACTATTGACAACACTATTGAAGGAATAAGGAATTTTGCAGGTTCAGGATTATCTGTGCTTGAGATCTCTCACCGGAGCAAAGAATTCATTGCCTGCATGAATGATACGGTTGCCCTTGTTAAAGAACTGCTCGACGTACCTGCTGGTTACCATGTCATATTCCTGGGAGGAGGAGCAAGCCTCCAGTTTACTATGGTGCCAATGAATCTGATGAATACAAAATCTGCTTACCTGAATACCGGCGAGTGGGCAAATAAAGCTATTAAGGAGGCAAAGTTATATGGTGAGGTTGTTGAGGTGGCTTCTTCAAAAGATAAGAATTACAATTTTATTCCAAAGGGTTATGCAGTGCCTTCTGATGCCGATTATTTCCATATAACAACCAACAACACAATATTCGGCACAGAGCTTAAAAAAGATCCCGATGTAACTATTCCTCTGGTTGCCGATATGTCATCGGATATTTTCAGCCGTCCTGTCGATGTTTCAAAATATTCAATAATATATGCAGGCGCACAGAAAAATCTTGCTCCTTCCGGCGTTACGGTAATAATCGTTAAGGAGGAGGCCCTCGGCAAAGTGACCCGTCCGCTCCCGACAATGCTAGACTACAGAACCCATATTAAAAGTGAATCAATGTTCAATACACCACCTGTTTTTGCTGTTTTTGCTGCCCAACAGACCCTGAAATGGCTCAAAGAGCTTGGTGGTGTTAAGGCTATTCAGAAAATAAATATTGAGAAAGCTAAAATGTTGTATGATGAGATTGACCGGAACAGGTTATTTGTTCCTACCATAAAAGATCCGGAAGACCGCTCGGTTATGAACATTTGCTTTGTAATGGCAGACGAATACAAGGAGCTCGAAAAACCATTTGGTGAGTTTGCCAGGTCAAGAGGAATGATAGGAATTGAGGGTCACCGCTCAGTTGGAGGATTCCGGGCATCTACCTATAATGCTCTTCCGGCAGAGAGTGTTAAGGCTCTGATAGACACTATGAAAGAGTTTGAATCGATGAATTAATATGGGTCCTCATAAAGGCTGCAGGTTTAGTCCCTGCAGACTTTCTGTTAAAAAATAAGGGAAATGAAAATACTTGTTGCAACAAAAAAATCTTTTGCCCCGATAGCTGTCAGACTGATACGCGAGGTGACAGAGGCTGCAGGTCATGATCTTGCCTTGCTTGAGAACTATAAAAATGTTTCCGAATTACTTTATGCTGTTTCCGACGCCGATGCAATGATCGTTCGCGGCGATCTGGTAACACCTGAGGTTCTTGTGGCTGCAAAGAGACTGAAGATTGTTGTCAGGGCGGGCGCCGGGTACGATAACATCGATATGCCTGCATGCACGGCTCATAATGTAGTTGCCATGAATACACCCGGGCAAAACTCAAATGCTGTTGCAGAACTGGCATTCGAAATGATGCTCTGC
>DATKXL010000165.1:0-5561 GCA_035529055.1 Bacteroidales bacterium | reverse complement strand
TCTTCGATACAATAGAGATTTGATCTTCCTCTGATATAAATTTTCTTTTCCGAAAATGCCGGGGTGCAATCACTCTTTTCTCCGATAGGAGAGGAGGATATTATTTTAAGGATGCTTCCTGCTTCAACAATGTGCATTGTTCCGCTGCGATCAAGCATCCAGACTTTATTATCGCCAATAACAGGTGAAGCATAAAAAGGATTTTCAAAATAATGTGACCAGAGAGTGTCCCCGGTTTCGGAGTTATAACAGGCTGCATCACCATTACCGGTAACAACAAACAGGTACCCGTCATTGGCAACAGGGCTTGAAACATCAGGAGTAAAAGTGTTATCCTCCCAGACTTTTGATCCGTTCCTGCCTGGCTTCAGTGCAATAATTTTATAATAATCCGTAGCTGTATAAACCATTTCACTGTTCACGGCAAGTGATGGGGCTACATCTCCTGACACTCCCGGCAGGCTCCACAGCTCTTTTCCGTCAACAGGATCATAGGATGAGACATTGGGATTACCGTTAATCAATAACTGTGGCTGTCCATTGAAAGTTGCAAGCACAGGTGAGGAATTGACAGGACGTCCGGATCTTATTGTTTCCCATTTCACCTCCCCTGTATTTAATTCAAAACCCGACAGCGTGATTTTATCCTGGCTATCATACTGGACAAGCAACAATTTGTCGTAGATCACAAGTGAAGAGGAGTACCCATATGTACTTTCCGGAACACCTATATTCTTTGCCCATTTAAGTTCTCCATCATGGTCGAAACAAACAATGTTACCATTTCCGAAAATAGCACAAACTTCGTTTTCGCTGACTGCAGCAGTGGAAACAGCCATACCTGCGTCAGCATCTGATTCAGGCACTGCTGATGAAGCTCCCGGGAAACCTGATGCTGAACCGGTCCAGAGAATTTCACCTGTGTTCTTATTGATACAGTAAACTTCACATTCACCATTTACTGCCCCTGTTATGAACAGCTTTTCACCCCAGATAACCGGTGAATTTTGTCCCGGTTTGGGAACAGCGATTTTCCATTTAATATTCCTGCCCTCTGTTCCGTTCCATTCTGTTGGAAAACCTGCACCTCCTGCAATTCCTCGACTTCCCTCCCCCCTGAAAAACGGATAGTTGACATCACCCGGCTGGTCTATTCCAGCTAAAACTACAGGTGGTTCCGTTGTTTCCGTTATTGCTGAAGATCTTCCGGGTGCAGGAAGCTCTGTTCTCAGAACAAATGAAGAAACAACAGCTATAATTGTAACTGCACCGGCTGATATGACAAGATACCGGCGATTTCTGATTCTTTCTGAATCTATATCCGGTTTACCGGGATGCAGTGAACGTGGAGGCTTTTCACTCCCTGCAACAAGCCGCTGGAACACTACAAAAACAAAGGCTCCGGCAAGCAGGAGATATGAACCTGTCTCAACCTGCCATCTCGAGGAAAAATAGGCTTTCCTTGCCATAAGGTCAATTGCCCTGACCTGTTCAGCTTTATCCCTGTTATCAGGATCTCTGTCAAACTGTTCTTTTATTGACTGCAAAGAAGGGCTGTCAAGAGGGTTAATCGTTTTAAGCTGTATCAGGCTGAAGATCATTGTAATGGCAATTACAAAGGTGAATACCCCGGATACAAGGCTGATTCCTTTAAAAATTCTGATCTCTTTTTCCGAAAATTTCATTTTTCAATTTTTTATCTTTACAGGACAAAATTTAAAGCACCTGGCACAACTGTAACATCTGCCACGGTCAATTTCATAATATGGCCGTATGTTCCTTATTGTCAATCGAAATAAGCCAATTCCAAGTGATAATCCGAGAAATATCCCCACCCATGGTGCACCCTTCCTGAACCTGTTGATTATTTGCTGCTCATCTTCAAACAATTCATTTTCTGTCTTCCCCGACTCGAAGAAAGCGACCGCCGCCTTTGAGACAGCTTTAATCCCATTTTCATTTTCAATCCTTATCTCTCTTGCCAGTTTTACATTATTATTCACAACTGAAAGTGAAGGGGCAAGGTTGTAAAGGATGACTGCAAATGCTGCTGCCAATACCGGTATCATAACGAAGTAGACCAGGGATCCCTTCATTGATTTCTTTGTTGTTTCATCATGTGGTTCAGGGTCTGACTGAAGAATTGCATCATATGGACAGCCAGATTCGCATAGACGGCAATTCCTGCATTCAGCAGGTGAAATTGTAGCGTGTTTTACAGAAAAGCGGGAGAAAATATTCTGAAGCACACCATAAGGACAGAGATACCTGCAATAAGGCCGGTTGACAAAAATCCCGACAATGAGAAGGAGTGAACCAAAAATTACCATTGTATAAGGAGCATCGACCCTGAAGATACCGACAAACGGATCGTAGCGGCAAATGAGGAACTGGCTTTCTGTTGCGGCAAAAAGGACTGCCAGACCAAGGTAAACAAATGGTATTGTGGCAAGTACCTTTTCAACACTTTTTGGCACCCTTACCTGTCTAAATCCAGTGAGTTCCTGGATTGCCCCCAGCGGGCAAACTCCCGCACAAAAAACACGTCCGAAAAGCAATGCAAAGATCAACGGGACAGTAAAGAAAATAAGCGCTGGTAAAGGAATTGCATAGTTGCCATTGAAAAGTGCCAGCGACATATTCTGGACAGAACCAATAGCACAAATGCATCCCTCCCGGTAAAAGCCAAAATATGCAAGAGAAAATACAGAGACCCATATCAATCCCTGACGTGACCTTTTTTTCAGAGCGATCCATGCAGTAACAAGCAATGCACCAACGAGAACAGCAATATCCATGTACTCCCACATGGGTCCACGCTGATTGAGAAACTGATGTGTAGGGAAGGTGTAGCCTCCCTCAAATTCAGGACGTGGAAACCTCTGCTGTTGCGCAAAAAGGACCGAGTGCCAGATAAACAGCACTACCAGAATCACATACGGAAGATATTTTTTATATTGTCTCATCATTTACAATCTGACTAAAGAACCCTTATTTATCTCCCCTTCAGGGGAGATACCCCGAAGGGGAGTGGGGTCAACTTTTCAATTCTTTTCTTTTATACGGTTCCGTCGCCGGCACCCTTATCACTGCATCCGACGGGCATTTGCGTGCAATGGCACACTGGTTGCAATTAACACATAAATCATGCATTATCTGCAAATAGAGTGAGCCGTTTCCAAAATCGGCGCATGCCTTTACACATTTTGAACATCCGTCGCAGAGTTTCTCATCAATTGTGTATTCAAAATATGGTTCCTCAACAAACTTCCGTACAATCGCACCCGTAGGGCATAGCTGATTCTCGGCAGCTGTATTGTATGTTTTTGCTCCCTGGCGTAAAAATCCCGGACAAAAATCACAATAACCGCACATAGGGAAAGCATTTGTGCATTTGACTGCTGAAGGCGTCATCACACAACTGGTTTTGCATAACTCACAACTGGTGCATTTAAATGGGTCTATTTGCCAGACATAACCTTTAACATCAGTTTTCCTGGCAAGAATGACCGGCAGTGCCAAAACAGGAGCTGCAATAATAAGCCTGCCTGCGTTCTTTACAAAATTTCTCCTTGACCCGGGTTTATTCTTCTGCTCTTCCATCTTTAATCAGATAAGAATGTTGAACAATCAGATTCTCCTGCGCAAATCCCTTTCCCCGGGCAGGATGAGCAGTTACTGCCCGATACTGCCTTGCTGCCAAGCAGCAAAGTAATACCGGTCAGCAACATAAACAAAAGGTACCTTATCACTTTATTTAAGAACTCATTTCTGTTCATAGATCTAAATTTGTCTTCAAAAACTGACATTTAAAATTATTCCTTTCTCGCTCCACGCTCCACGCCCTGTGCCCTGCGTCATAGTTATTTCCTCCTGAACACATACAGCTTTGAATCAGCAGGATTGGCTCCATAAATGATCTTGCCATCAGGTGAAGCAATATCAAGCGGGAGCGGTGGTACAAAATCATTTACTGACGAAACAAATTCAACAAATTCACCTTTTTCATTTAAAAGCTTTATACGGTTAATTCCTTTTTCAGAAGTGACAAATCCACCGGGAGTCAATGTAAAATGAGCCGGATTGCAACAACCACAAAAGGATCCGGGTTCAGTTCCCGGTTCACCAAAAAAGCCCAGCAATGTTCCGTCAATGTTTCGCTTTTCTATTCTTCTGTTGCCGGTATTTGCCACGAAAAGAATGGTTTCACTGTTCAGGGCAACATCAAAATAAGGGCTGGGAATAATGAAAGGATCTCCTGATTTTCCGATCAGGGATTTTACAACTCCCTTTTTGTCCAGAATAAATACTGTCTTATTTGCTGCATCAGCAAATGCTACATATGATTCATTTGAAGCGAGTGATGTAATCAATGAATTATTCTCATAAGGGCCCCATTCTTCGACTTTTTCTCCGTTCATGTTTAATACCAGGATGATTTCCTGTACAGCCGCATATACATTGCTCCCTGAAACTGTCAGGGCTGTAGCCGGCATCCCGGTTTTAAATTCCCATAGTAACTCAAAATCAGAATCATAACACGCAATGAAGGACTCTCCACCCAGGATAATACTGCCATTATTTGAAACAGTTACAGCATTCAGCTGGCCTTTGCCAGGTTCAAAGACCTTCGTAACAATCCACTGATCAGTAACACCGGAAGCTTCTATTGCCGGGGAACTACCATGACTTATCTCCTTTTTCAGGGCTATATCAATAACTATATATCCGATGAAAACCAGAAGAAGAACGATAATAGTTACGGTTGACCATCTTTTATTCATACCCTTAATCTTTTTTACCGATATCTAAACAGAACATATTATGTGCATCTCTCATAATCAGGTATTTTCCGGCAATAGCCATCGGGCTCCATGCCTCGATGGCATCCAGTACCTTATGACTTGAAACAAGTATGGCCCTATCGTTTTCTATTCTGAAAAGATTTAGTGTTCCTTCGTCATCAAGGAGAAATAACTTATTTCCACTCAGGATAAAGGGCCCCATACCTTTGCCAAATCTGCTTTCCTTTCCGCTTGACCAGACAGGTGTTATAAGATTGGATTTATGATAGCTTGCCAGCTGTCTTTTAAGAGGGCCGGCATTTTCCGGCAATACTGTCCAAAGAAAATCACCTTTCAATATTGGAGTATGCTGTTCATTGGCCATTCCTCCCGATGCTTTATGCTGTTCAGTAACAACAGCTGAATAACCGGAATCATTCTTATCGATCCTAATTCTCGCGGCACCGGACCCGTAACTGCCAAATGCAACTAATTCACCGTTTCCGAGGTAAACGGGAGAAGCAACAGTAATAGGTGGACTCCAGGCAGTGGTTTTCCATAATATCTTTCCAGTGTCATCACCTTCGGCAGAGACTCCGCATACACCTCCCAAAGCCGCGTACACATACATTCTCGTTCCGTGAATGATCATCGGGATTATCGAGGTGTGCGACATCCTGAGTGAATCAGGATTTGGTGTTTTCCAGACTACCTTTCCGGTGGCACAATCGACTCCAATCATAAGAGCTTTACCGCCCGGCGCAATAATTGCCATAT
>DATKXL010000164.1:0-2408 GCA_035529055.1 Bacteroidales bacterium | reverse complement strand
TGTTATTGTAACGCCACAAACTGGTGAACCGGTCAGGTTCGGGAAAGGAGATCTCGTAGTTTTTTCAGAAGGTCTGAAATGCAAATGGAAAATAAATAAGGCGGTTAGGAAACATTATAAATTTGGATAATAAATCCAATTATTTTTCCCGCAGATTTCGGAGATTACACCAGTTATGAAAAATTAATTCCGTGCAGATCAACGAGATCAGCGGGGGATTATTCTAAAAATCCATCTCGACAACTGTAATACCCGATCCACCCATATCCACATGCTCATCATGAAAGTTTTTAACAACATCCACAGTTGCGAGAAATTCCCTTACCAGGTGACGTAAAATCCCATTACCCTTACCATGTAAAATTCTCAGATTTCGCTGCTGAACTATAATGGCGTCATCAATCAGGACACGAACCTGGTTAATGGCCTCCTCTCCCCTGACTCCCCGGATATCAATTTCCGGTTTGAAATTAAGTCTGCGTTCACTGATGGCGGGATCGGTTTCCCTGTATACCTGATGCGGCTTCTGGCTCTTTTTAAGTTCCGCTTTAGTAATTCGTTCAATTTTTTCTATAGGTAAAAAAAATCTCAGACTTCCCGCTTCGACCTGCACCATTTTGTCCTTTATTTCAATGATCTCCCCTGCGGCCATCGTATCTGTAACTCTTACAGCATCGCCAGGTTTTAAGGGCTGTCGTTGTTTTTCAGGAGGTTCATCATCTATAATTACAGGCTGCCGTTTTATTTTCTTAACCTTTGCACTCAGTTTCAATACTTTCGCTTCAGTATCTGTTTCAATAGGTTTTATTTCTTCAACAACACCAGCCTTAAACTCTTCAAGCTGCTGACGCACATCCTTTGTTTTTTCCTTCTCAGCCTGCGATTCCTTTATCTGCCGGATCGTGTTTTCGATCATCCGGTTTGATTCCTTTAATAATGACTGAGCTTCATCCTTTGCCTTTGTGATAATCTCCTTACGTAGATTTTTAGCTCCAGCCAACTCTTTTTCATATTCTTCCATCAACTCCTCAAGCCGTTTTTCGTGATGTCGTATGTTTTGCCTTTTTGTTTCCCAGTATCGTTTATCCCGGGCTATATCTTTAAGATGGCGGTCATAATTAATATTTTTAACACCGGCTTTTTCCGAAGCATAATTAAGGATCTCTTCCGGCAGGCCTATTCTTCTGGCTATCTCAAAAGCAAATGAACTACCGGGTTTTCCTATATTAAGCTGAAAAAGAGGCTGCATCAGATTATTGTCAAATGCCATTGCTCCGTTTACTATGCCATCGGTAAGTGATGCAAAATGTTTGAGATTTGTGTAGTGTGTTGTGATCACACCAAAAACATTCTTCCTGTTAAGCCCTCCCAGTATGGCTTCAGCTATTGAACCTCCAAGCATCGGTTCTGTGCCCGTTCCCAGCTCATCGATCAGAACAAGGGATTTTTCATCTGAGGTCCTCAGAAAATTTTTCATATTGATAAGATGAGAGCTGTAAGTGCTCAGGTCATTTTCGATACTCTGCTCATCACCGATATCAATCAGGATGCTTTTAAAAATTCCTGTTTCTGAACCTTCGCCCACAGGAATTGTAAGTCCACACTGGATCATATACTGAAGAAGGCCTACGGTTTTAAGACATACTGATTTACCGCCTGCATTAGGACCGGAGATCAGCAGGACTCTGTTTCTTTCATCAAGTTCAATATCCAGAGGGACCACTCTCCGGCCGGGAAGCTTTTCAAACGTAAGAGAAAGTAGCGGATGAATGGCATTAAACCATGAAAGACAAGGCTTTTCATTCAAAACGGGTTTGATGGAATGAAACTGGATGCCCAGCAATGCTTTTGCCCTGATGAAATCAATCTCACCAAGAAAAAGATTGGATTCAATAAGATCATCAATATAGGGTCTGATGTTGTCGGCCAATGAAGTCAGGATCCTGACTATTTCCCTTTTTTCATCATATTCCAGTTCAATTATATCATTATTCATTTCCACAATCTCTTCGGGTTCAATAAATACAGTCTTTCCCGAAGCTGACTGATCGTGAATAAGCCCTTTGATCCTCCTTTTATCGTATGTGCTTACAGGTATCACTCCTCTCCCATTACGTACGGAAACAGTGGTCTCAGCGTCAACAAAACCATCTGACTGAGCCTGTTTTAGTATGGAAATCAGCTTTTTGGCAACCATGATCCTTTTTCCGGCTATCTCAGTTCTGATTTCCTTCAATCTGGGTGAGGCATTATCTCTGATGGAACCATGCCTGTCAATTATCCTGTCTATTGAGTCAAGTACATAAGGATAAACCTTAATTGAATCGCACATCGATCTGATTACCGGATATTTTGTTGCCTCCCTGTTCCTGAAAAAGTTGAGTATGCTCTTCACTGTTTCCAGCGAT
>DATKXL010000163.1:0-4757 GCA_035529055.1 Bacteroidales bacterium | reverse complement strand
ACAGCCAGCAATAGACCGGAAAGGATAAATGCCAGTATCAGGTCCATTATAAATGCATAACCGGCCTCAAAACCTGTTTTACCGTGATCGGGGTTAAAGAATTTGAAAAAGATAGCTTTGTATGGGGCATTAAGGTGCTTTTCACCAAAGATATCTGCTTCCAGGGTACCGAAGAGGATCAGCAGAAACCATCCGAAGGCCAGGCTCATGTGCATATATCCCAGCCGGAAGTTTGTCTTAAGTATTTTCCTGTGTATAAGACTTTCAAGGAATATCTCTTTAAGACTCTGACCAAATGCTTTACCAAAGAATCCGCGCTGCAGTCTGAGCTTGTCGGGTCTGGAAAGATCCCTGAACCAAATAACGCTTCGGACAACTGCATAGATGATTATGAAGTATAGCCCGATATTGAAAGGTATTACAAAAGGATCAAACTGCATAGTTGTTGAATTTTTGAAAAGCCTGTTTTGCAAGGACCAGAACATTACGTGTATTTACTCCCCGTGGACATACAAGAGCACATTTTCCGCAGAGCATACACTTTTTAATATTGTTTCTTACCTCTTCATTTTCGCCCCGTTTCATAAGGATATTGAACTCCCTGAGGCTGAACCTGGTAAAATTGGCGGTTGTACAGGTTGCTGAACAGCAACCGCACTCAATACACAATCCGAAACTTGGCTCGTTTTCGAGAATATAATCCGCTATCCTTCTGTCGTTGGCATCATAGTCAATGACCCTGGCTTTTGATAATGTGAAACCAAATTTTTCCATTTTTACTATTGGCCGTTTCTTAAATAATCTACTATATCACTAACAGCGCTACGTGCATGTGATATTGTTTCGGTAATATTCATAGGAGCGGTACATGCGCCTGCATAGAAAATTCCTTTAACATTGCCTTTATTACTCCCAATATGATGATCGGCCGGAGCAAAAAATCTGTTTTCACCTGTTTTCAGATTACTTGTTTCAGAAATAAGTTTTCCACTATCCGACATTTCCATTCCGGCCATTAAAACAAGCATATCGAGTTCCATTCTGAGCGGGCGACCTGCCAGAGTATCTTCAATTTTAACAACAAGCTTATTGCTTATAGTTACTCCCACTTCAGAAACCTTTCCACGGATATAATTAATTCCATATTTCTCCTGCGATTCCCTGTAAAGTTCTTCATACAGAGCACCCCCCATTCTCATATCCAGATAAAAACAGAATACTTTAGCCTCGTCAAACTGCTCTTTTATCTCCATGGCCTGCTTTACGGCTGTAACACAACACAACTTTGAGCAATAAACGTTTCCGACTTTCTCATCCCGGGAGCCTACACAGTGAATGAATCCTATCCTGCCGGGTTTTTCACCATCCGTCAGCTTAACCTCTCCTTTCCGGAACATTGATTCCAGATCAGCTGAGGTAATAACATTATCATAGATGCCATAACCATACTCCTCTTTCCTTTCACTCTTAAAAAGATCAAATCCTGTGGCTATAAGAACAGCATCTGCCCTGATCTCTTTACCAGTAACTGTACTGATATGGAATGATCCGCTTTTTTTTTCTACTCCGTTAATAGTGTTGCCGGTAATCAGAGTGATATTATCATGATTAATCTTATTTCTCAAGTATTCAATAACTTCCATGCTATTGCGGCGGTCAGGGAAAATATGGTACCAATCCTTAATATGGCCGCCAATCTCATTTTCCTTTTCAATAAGGGTCACCTTTAATCCTTCTTTTGCCAGCAGCCCGGCCGCTTCCATTCCAGCTGTACCCCCGCCAATAACAACAACATTACCAGTCATTATCAAGCATTTATAAGATTCTGTGGAACAGGCATCTGCCTTCCATCTTTGGTTTTGTATTTATCCTCTTTTGAAAATTCAATTCCCATTTTTCTCAACAGAGGTTCTGACTGAACCATATGGAACTGAAGTCCAAGATCCCATGGATTATACCCCATCATCAGCCCGGCCAATTCTTCATAGGTTAAAACCGGAATTGATTCACCATCAGCACCATATACAGTACTTTCCATCTCCTTTATCGTGTATTGCCATTTATCCATAAACATATTACATCCGGGACAGTTGGTAAGTACAAGATCCGGTTTAAACGGTTTCATTGAAGAGAATTTCTTTACAGTATTGGATAATGAATAGCCTCGATTCGCCTGGACAAGGTACTGTCTGAAACCAAATCCGCAGCAATGTCTCCTCTCAGGGTAATCAACAACTTCTCCGCCCCATGCTTCAACCATCCCGCTGAGCACATGAGGGAATTCAGCTCCTCCAACGCCGTATTTAGGGAACATCTTGGAGTAATGGCATCCTATATGTTCCACTACTTTTAACGGTTCCCCTGTTTGCTTATTTATAAGAAGGTTTTTCGCTTTTTCAGCTACCTCATTCCGGAACTTATAGATAATATCGCTTGTATGTGCCATATTTTCAGGCACATCAAATTCCCTTCCGGTAGCTTTATACAGATACTCCCTAGTCTTTTCAAGCTCTTCAGGAAAATGCTTCCATGTTTCAATTATTTCGGTATAGATCCCGAAAGATGTGACACATGAGATGGCAATATTCTTATACCCTGACTCTTTCATAAGGGCAAAATGACGGGCAATTACAGTCATGATAGTCGAAAAAGGAACTATGTCGCCATGATAACCTATGCCCGTGCAGGTTGTATGGGATGGATTCTCAAAGACGTCTTTCCCGAGAACATCTCTCATAAAGTGGAGAAAAAACTGTTCCGAACCAGGAAAAAAGCTCTGTCTGATACAGGATCTGACATAGAAAAAGTGATCATCAGCAATATCTTTCTGGTATTCAGACCAAATTCTTTGTTTGCCTTCTTTCTTCATAATCAGATAATTATATCAGACTGTATGGTTTTTGTTGTTAGCAGTATATACCTCAATAAAATACTCATTATCGATGCCCTCCTTATCAAACTGTAGTCCCATTTCAGCTGCTTTCATCTTCGAATGCTCTTCAATGGTATTAAACATATCAGTTCCTCCAGTTACATCAAATATCTTTCTCAGTTCTTCCTTTGCATCTTCAGGTATTTTTCGCAAAGGGCCTGCACCTAGTTCGTTTATCTGGCCTCCAAGACGTTCATATACATCATACGTATTATCAAGAATGTATTTCCATATTGGTCCCTGCTCAAGATGCATTTCAGGTCTGACAGCATAAGTTGCGACACAGTATCCATACCTGAAGATATTTTCTCCAACAGTACGTTTAATAGCAAATTGTTGTCTCCCCTTTTCCGATTCAGTGAAAAATCCAAGCTTCTGAGAAAGGGTTCTCAATGACATTATTACAAGGCCAGGGGTATTTCCTCTGGGGCATCGGGTCTTACATGACATGCACTCACCGCAGTACCAGATTGTCTCCGATTTAAGAAGATTCTCTATTTCTTCGTTTTCTCCTGACTGAACAAGATCAACAATTTTTCTGGGATCGTAATCATAGAATTCAGCAGCCGGACAAATGGCAGTGCAGACACCGCAGTTCATGCAGGCTTTAAGGCCTTCCTCAAACCTCACATCCTGCATAAGCATATCATAATAGTTTTCCATTTCAGGTGTTTAACTGATTTTTACTGATGAAATCAATTCACAACAAAAGTATCAGTTTAAACAGAAGCAGATAAGAGGCTTAAAGCCTATTTTGTATGGGGTATTTATACGTATTAATAAGGCGGAGGGCGGAGGGTAAAAAGGGGAATCGACTAAAATAATTCAATTCTGCCTTTTTCAATAGTGACTCTTTTGTTTGAAAATTGCGATGCTATGGTATCGTGAGAAACCAGAAGAACAGTACCTCCACTCTTATGATAATCCTCAACCAGAGACATTAGGACAGCGCTGTTTACGGGATCTAGATTTCCTGTAGGTTCATCAGCGAGCAGAAGATCAGGTTTTGAAATTATTGCTCTTATAAATGCCGTCCTCTGCTTTTCTCCGACACTCAGCTCAGAAGGATATTTATTTTTCAAGTCCGTCAGAGAACATTTATCCATATAATCCTTAATATCGGCTAAATACGAGATCTCATGACACGCAAGTTTAATATTTTCGGTTACCGTCAGATATGGCATCAGGTGAAACTGCTGAAACATGAAGCCGATATTCTTTTTTTTGTAATCATCTTTTTCTTTTGCATCCAGGTTATAGATATTTCTTCCCTTGAACAATATATCGCCGGAATCAGGATGAATCAGCCCTCCAATTGTATAAAGGAGTGTTGATTTTCCGGCACCGCTTGGTCCGTTGACAACTATAAAATCACCCTTATCAAAATTGAAACTCACATTATCGAGTGCTGTAAACTCCTCAGATCCCTTTCTGTACTTTTTGGAAATATTATTGATCTCAAGCATCATATTTCGTTACATTTTACTTTTTACTTTTGTCTTTTTACTTTTGTCTTTTGTCTTATTCTTCGCTAAGTGTTTTTGCTGCGTCAATCTTTGTTGCAAGAAGAGCCGGCACCCAGCTGCTCAACATCCACATGAGAGGGAAGATCACAATTGTAAATACAAACAGGCCCCATAATGGTTTGATGCTCATTGCAGTGAATCTGAATATCTCCCTTCCAAAATATTCAGCAATCAGGCTGCCAAGAAAAAAACCTGCGATACCTCCTGCCAATCCGAGCAAAAATGCTTTTGCCAGGACCATGAACAATATAGTGTAGTTGCTTGTCCCCATTGCTTTTAGCAGACCGATTTCACGATTT
>DATKXL010000162.1:0-5516 GCA_035529055.1 Bacteroidales bacterium | reverse complement strand
ACACTGCCAATTATCACCTGCGAAGCGGATACCGGCACCATCGGAATAGGAGGGAGGCCTATCCTTACAAATGCGGATGAGAGCCAGGAAGAGGAAAAGATAAAGAGTACCATCGCCTGGGCGAGAACCACAACAAGCGCTGCTTCGGAAGAGAGTTCTATTATATTGCTTCCGACTGTCTCCATTACCTTTTTTGAATAGGTTAATATCCCTGCTGCTATTGCCAGTCCGCCAAGTAAAAAAAGCTGCTGGGCTGAGGAGAGCGTAAATAATCCAAGGTTGAGCTCCTGCAGGTTAAATGAAGGAATAAAAACCCCCATCACATTGGCTATGTTATTAGCGCCCAGGCTATAGGCTCCAAATGCACCCACAACTATCAGTCCTGTCTTAATATATGATTCAAATCTGACAAGATGTATCCCGGCGGTTCTCTTAATTTTCTTAAGAATAATATATAAAAGAATTGCAAACACTGCTCCGATAACCGGACCTGATACCCATGTTGTTACAATTTGTGAAAGGGTCTTGCCGTCTGTCTGGTTCCCTGTAAACAAATTCCATCCTATGATCGCGCCGACAATAGCCTGCGTTGTTGATACCGGTAATGCAAACTTTGTCATCAGATATACTGTTACTGCAGCAGCAAGAGCAACGGTAAATGATCCTCCTATCGCATTTACAGCTCCCAGTTTACCAAGCGTTGTTGTCGTTCCTGCTCCCTGAACAACAGCACCTAAGATTACAAAAACAGAAGCAATGATGGCTGCTTTTCTGAAACTCACCAATCGTGAACTAACGGCTGAGCCGAAAACATTGGAGGCATCATTTGCCCCAAGGGACCACCCTAAAAAAAGACCACTAGTTAAAAAAAACAGGATCATCACATCACAATCTTTATTGCCATGGCCGAAAGCAGATCAGCGGCCTTCTGTGCCAGGTCTGAAATCTTTTCAATATGGTGGATTATATATCTTAAATGTATTTTTTGCGCAAGATCTAACTCATTCATTTCCTGAAATATGATCTTTCTTGTATTTCGCGATATCTTATCAGTTTCGCTTTCAAAATAATAAACTTTCAGGAGCTTTTCCCTTACGGTAAAGGGCGATTTAAAATAGGCTCTTGCCGCTGGTATCAGCTCTTCTCCGGCGCATACTGAGGCCTCCATTATATTGATAAAATTGATGTTTAATAAGGCAGGGATATCGGGCTGTTCAATATTGATTTCATTCAGGGAGCTCTTAATGGAATCAATAATCTCATCCAGTTGATCGATGAGTGTACTTACCTCAGCTCTGTGCCGGGGTAAGATTGAGTGGGTAATCATCTCATTCTCAATAGATCTTTGAAGCCTGTCCGCATTGCTTTCAAGTGATTCCACCTTCTGGATATGCCGGTTAAAAGCTTCCGTATCTTTATCAAGATATGCTTTTATCCCTTCCCTGAATACCAGTAACCCCAGATCGATATTATCAAAGAATTCATCAATATTTAATATGAGGTTTTTGGTTGTTCTTTTAAAAACTGCCATGAATTATGATTAAAGGGTTATTATAACAAAAATAGGATTATTGGAATATATGCACAAGCAAAAATGAATAACTATTCATTCTCAGAAATCAATTATCTTCTCAATCCTGTAATTCTTCAGATATTGCTTCAGGATCACTTGAATATCGCGGTTGTCCCCTGATGGTTTTATGCAATCATGAATTGCTGACAGGCCAAATCCCATCTCGTTAATATTAAAGTATCCGTAACCGGCGTATTTACCATTGATGATTTTTACTGCACTCCGTTCTTCTGCATCCCTTCCTTTATCGATAATATAAAAGTTGCGACGTGTGAATATGAATTCTTCCGCTGCCTTTTTTGCCCTGTCATTGTATTCTTCAGAGGATTCAAGTCCCATGCATGCTCCTCTGCATATACCGACATGATACTGGAAACAGGCTCCGGTCGAATCGTACAGGCCGGTGAGTTTCTGACAGAGATCATACTGATCGACAAGTGAAAGGAGCTTTGATTTTGCTCTCTCCTTCGATGTAAAAACAGAGAGAGGAGTCTCCCCGGAGTTAAGTTGTCCAAACCGGTAGTTTAAATAACCACCATTATCATAAAAGCTGAAGATACCCCATTGAAATCCTGTTCTGCGCTGCAACCTGTTATAGACAGGTTTGTTCTTCTTTATTTCCGCGGATTCCTTAAGAAATGCTATCAGTTCACTTCCTGTTTCTTCCCAGTCAATGTCAGCAATCAGATCACGCATTTCCATCGAACGATTTGTCGTATTGTTCGAAAGATGCGTACTGATCCTCTGCTGAAGATTCTTGCTCTTCCCGATATAGATCAGGTCTCCTTTCTCATTGTAGAAGTAATAAATGCCGGCCTCTTCGGGTATCCTGTCAATTTTTGTTATGTCCAGGCACGGATTCAGCTTTGAAATCCTGGTGTTTCTCAGCAGGTTTGATCTGACGCCATTGATTTCAGAATCTTTTGCTATAAGAATCTCAAACAGTTTTGTCGCGGCTATTGCATCTCCTGCAGCCCTGTGCCTGCCATTGATCATAATGTTCATTTCTCTGCAGATATTTCCCAGACTGTAAGAGCGGTGACCGGGAAATAGTTTTCTGCTGAGCGAAACAGTATCCAGGAGATTTCTCCTGAAGTTAAAGCCAAGCGACTTAAACTCCTGTCTGATAAAAGAATAATCGAATCTTGCATTGTGTGCTACCAGCGTTCTGCCCTCAGTCAATTCAATAATATTTCTGGCAACCTCAAAAAAACGAGGAGCATTTTCAACCATCTCATTTGTTATCCCCGTGAGGCTGGTTATAAAATATGGAATATTCCTTTCAGGATTGATAAGGGTTACAAACTCGCCTGTAATCTTTTCACCATCATGCTGATAAATAGCGATTTCAGTGATCTTCTCAAGTCTGGCACTTCCCCCTGTAGTCTCAATATCAACAATTGCGTACATGTACCCTGTTTATGACTACTAATATACTCAGAATTGCTCGTTGAGTGGATGAATGTTTGTATTTTTGTTATATCTAATACCATAATCATGAACGAATGTTACGGAAAAAAGTTTATTCTGAACGGTAAGCTTCAGTCTGCTGAAATGTTTGATAATTCTCTTGTCTATGAGGGTGATTCTATCTATGAAGTGATCCGCATGGTAAAGGGTAATCCTGTTTTTTTCCCCGACCATATGGAACGTCTTGAATCCAGTTTGAGATTACAACAAAAAGAGTGTTTTGCTGACAGACCGGCATTGAGAAGAGATATTATCAATCTGTCGAAAACTGAAAGAAGAAAGGAGATGAACCTGAAAATAGTTTTTAACTACCATCAGGAAACCGTCAACTATCTGATCTATTTTATTGAACCGATTTATCCTTCAGATGAACAATACAGAAAAGGAGTTAAAGGAATACTTTTTTATGCTGAAAGAAAAGATCCTGAATCAAAGGTAATAAACCATAAGCTAAGGTCATCCATCTATCATAAGCTCATTCTTGAAGGAGGGTACGAAGCATTGCTGGTGAATGAGAATAACTGTATAACCGAAGGGAGCCGGTCGAATATTTTCTTCCTGGAGGGAGATACTCTTGTTACTGCTCCTGATGATTCAGTTCTTAACGGGATAACAAGGAAGCATGTTCTGGAGATTTGTAAGAAAAATCATATAAGAGTAGTATTTAAATGTGTAAATGTTGATGACATAACCGACTACGAGGCTGTTTTTATGACCGGTACCTCACCAATGGTTTTGCAGTTTAGTTGCATTGGTGATACCTTTTTTAATGTAAGGATGCCTATTATTGAACTGTTGCGGGAGAAATATCTGTTAAAAGCGGAAGAGAGTATCCGCCGGTTTGCGATGGAAAGCTCTCCCCAATAGCTATTTGCTAGCATTATTTGCTACCTTTACGATCTGATTGTATAAATCTATCTATTATGGCCAGTGTTAAGGAATTAAAAAAAGATATTGATTGCCTGATATTTGAGGTGATCTCTGACAGTTTTACTTATGGGGGTCTCCACCCGGATAATAAATATGATGAGGTTACCGGAATTATCACGGATGCTGTCAGTTTAAGGAACGATCTGATCCGGAGAGTTAACGATCGGGTAAAAAGCGATGATTATAAGATTGTAAGAGCTCATTTCCAGCAGGTGAAAAAGGATCTGTTTGTCGGCGTTGATAAACTTTGCAAACGACTCAGCACTTTACCGGAGAAGAAGAATTAAAGTGTTTATACACCAGTTTGCCACACTTTGTGCATTTACCCTCGCTATCGAGGTTCAGTAATTTTGTATTATATCCCGACCTTTGAGTGACAAGGGTGCCGCAGTTATTACATCTGGTATCCTGGCCCGATGAAGAGACCATATTTCCCAGATAGACATTTTTCAGATACTTGCCGGCTGTATCAAAAAGCAGCTCAAGTGTTGTCTGCGGTGTTGCAGGATCATCTCTTTTATACGTCGGATAATACCTGCTCAGATGAAGAGGTACAGAGTCACCCAGTTCGTCAGCGATCCACCTTGCCTCCATCTCCATTTCATTCTTATCATCATTTTTCCCTGGAATGATCAGTGTTGTGATCTCAAGATGCTTCCCTGCAGCAGCAATCTGTTTTAAAGAATCTTTTACAGGCTCAATTTCAGCCCCGGTGAGTTTCCTGTAGAAACTGTCATTAAATGCCTTAAGATCAATATTAAAAGCATCTATAAAACCGGTAATCTCCTGCAATGGACCTCTGTTAACGAAACCATTGCTTACCATGGCTGTATATAATCCTTTCTCTTTTGCTTTTACAGCAACATCCCTCATGAATTCAAACCAAATAACAGGCTCGTTATAGGTAAAGGCAATACCAATATTCTTATCAGCGGTAAGGGAATCTCTTACAATTTTATCAGGATTGGTTTCAGGTGAAAAAGTTTCGGCGCTTCTTTGAGAAATATGCCAGTTCTGACAGAAATCACATCTCATATTGCACCCGAATGAACCGATTGAAAGAATATTCTTTCCTGGGAAAAAGTGATACAAAGGTTTCTTTTCCACCGGATCCAGAGCATACCCCGAGATAACTCCATATGTCAGCAGTTCAATTTCTTCTCCCGTGTTTTTTCTTACTCCGCATATACCTCTTTTACCTTCAGTTAGTTTGCAGAAATGCGGACAGAGCTGACATTCAATATATTTATCGTATTTAAGACAGAGGGGCTTCATGCTATACATTTATTTAAGGTAAAATTACATCAATCTATCGAAAAAAGGAATTACATTTATCATCATCCGATTGTAATCATTAAATGTCTTAGTATGAATAATAAACTCAGGATTCTATTTCTTTTTCTGATATGCGCCCCTGGTTGTTCGGAGAAGCATCAACCAATGGAGCTCTGGTATAAACAGCCTGCAGCCAGCTGGAACGAAGCTTTGCCTGTAGGAAACGGGCGGTTGGGGGCTATGGTCTTTGGAGATCCCGTAAACGAAT
>DATKXL010000161.1:0-4318 GCA_035529055.1 Bacteroidales bacterium | reverse complement strand
GAAAGCACTGGAAAGCGAGGATTGTAAATTAGTTATTTTTGGTACTGGCATTTTAAAAGAATTATAATATAACTTAATCATAATGAGCCTCTCCATAACGGAGGGGCTTTTTTATATACAAAAATAAGTGTATATAATTATCTATGTAATAGGTTTAATTTTGTTAAAAATACAGAAATGATATGAGTGACTCATTAGGAGTATGTGAATGGTTTAATTATATGGATACAGTTTTATACTGGATTCATGATGATGATTGGCCTCAAGAAACTTCCGACTATCCTTATTGTTTGGTTTTGGAATGCTCAGTGGGCCAGTTTGGATATTGTACAGGAATAGGGTTATTGCCTTAATTATGAGTGAAACATTATGCGGCCCCTGGAATACTTATATGGACCCTGTTTTATACTGGATTCATGATGACAGTTATCCACAAGAGACATCGGATTATCCTTATTATTATCTATTTGAATGCGGAATGATATGAACGAAGCAGTTTTAAAAATATACGGAGATATTGGGGAACCGGACAAGATGATGGAAATGCTTGACGTTTCTGATGAAACTATATCTGCAAAGATCGTCTCAGACTTTCTTGATGAGAATAAAGATGCTACCGGGATAACTGTTAAGATTAATTCAAGAGGTGGCGATGTTCAGGAAGGTTGGGCGATATACGATCTTTTACATAACTCAGGGAAAAAGATAAAGACAATAGGCGAAGGTAAAGTTTATTCGATTGCTACTATTGTTTTTCTGGCAGGAACAGAACGGGAGTTTATGAAAAATGCCGATGGGTTGATTCATAATCCTTTTATTCCGGAATATACCCTGGCCGATAAGTACGAAGCTGCCGATCTTGAAATGATCGCTGAGTCATTAAGACAGGAAGAGGCTAAAATACTTGATTTCTATGTCAAACAAACTGGCGCAGACGAAACAAAACTAGCAGAATACATGAAGGAAGATACTAAGCTGTCTGCTGAAGATATGCTTTCGTTGGGATTTGCAACTAAAATACTTGAGCCGATTACGGCGTATGCTTTTATGAAACCAAATAAATTAATAAAAACAATGGACGACAAAACATTTATGGACAAAGTTGAGGCTGCCGTTAGCAAAACGATAACAGCTCTCGGACTTTCAAGAATCTCCGATCAGACCTTAAAAGATAAGGACGGAAAAGAGTTTAACCTTGAAAAAGAATCTGGTGCGCCAGCAGTTGGCGACAAGGCTTCCCCGGATGGCTCATTTACAATGGCCGATGGTAAGACTGTAACTATTTCCGGTGGAGAGGTTACTGAAGTAAAGGAAGCAGAAAAAACAGAACTGGATCTAGCAAACGAAAAGATCGCTTTGCTTGAAGCCAAAATTGCGGATAGTGAAGCTGTAAAGGCAGAATCTGAAGCAGTCAAAGAAGAGGCAGAGACTATGAAGGCAAAAGCCTCCGGGTTGATTACTGAACTAACAAATCTGAAGAACTCATGGAAGCCCGAAGCAAGGACTAAATTTGCAGCCACTAATAAGGTTGGAAGGATTGATCTGGACAGGGTAAAGGAATTACAAACAACTAAAAATAAATAATTATGCCAGCAGGAGCAAGCCCAGCGTGCGCAAGCACCATTAACTTAGACGCACTTACATTTACCGCCGATGAACTTCGGTCGCTGAATGAACTCGTCGTAACAGCCGTGTTGGAAGCACCGGCCCTGTCAGCGTTCCATACGCTTGTAACAGGAATAAAGAATGACCGCCACATCGGAATCATACCCGGTACATTTGGGCTGGTCGGTAAAGCAGGACAGAACTGTAACCCGGAAGCACAATGTTATGAAAACATCGCTATACAGAAGACATGGGAGCCGAAGGTTATTGAGATCATAATCGATATGTGTAAGAATGAACTCGATGACACTCTTATGAAACTTGCTGAAAGATGCGGTGTTCAGGCATTTGACCTTACCAATACTGAGGTATTTGCTTTTATACTCGACATACTGACAAAAGACATTGAAAAGATGTTGCTTCGTCATGTATGGTTCGGAGATACAGCCGCAGCCAACGTAAGTGGCGGTGGTGTAATAACCAATGGTTACGATGTTGGATTTTTCAATATCATAAATGGGTTCTTTCAGCAACTGGCCGTTATCTATGCTGCCGACACTACAAAGCTGACAGCTATGCCAGGCAACACACAGCTTACTTATGCACTTCAGAACTCGGTTGCTACACCTCTTTTGACTTACACCGCGTTGAACCTGGTTATTGATTCAGCAATTCCTGAACTAGCAGCACAGCCCGACAGGATTCTACTGGTTACTAAATCAGTAATGGATCGTATCCGTAGACAACTTCAGGCTCTTGGAACAGTGTTCCAGGATTATACACTGATGCTCAATGGACTTGAGTTTGCTAAATGGGATGGAATCAAGATTATATCAATTCCTTTATGGGATCAATGGATTAAGGCGTATGAAAACAATGGTACCGTCTGGAATAATCCGCACAGGGTAGTTTATACAACTGTTTCTAATCTGAATGTCGGAATGGAATGCAACGGTCTTTTTGATAACATCAATTCATTTTACGATCAAAGAAGCCGCATCAATCGAATCGAGGCGAGAGATGCATTTGATGCAAAGATCATTGATGACAGACTAGTTCAGGTTGGGATTTAATACATATCGTTATGACAATAGGATGTAATGCAATAGTTGCCTGTATTCTTAAAAACTGCGCTAACCTCGTTGGCGGGATTAAGGATAAGATATATTTTATCAATTACGATTGTATTGATAAAGATCTTAGCACTTTCGATAGCTCCAATTCGCTGTTGCTTACGCAGCTTGTTTTAAAGACTGTATCACCTCCGTGTTATGCATATTGTCTTGAGGGATATAACTTTTCAAATGAGCATACTATTGCAATGGTGAAGACGAAGTATCAAAAGACCTGGGAACATGGTGTAGTATTTCGGATCTTTGATAATACCCCGGAAGATAAGCTATGGATTGAGAATGCAAAAGACAGCCGCTTTATGGTAATCATTGAAAACAACTACAATAAGGATCTCACCCCGACCGCCGGCGAAGTTGCCGGAAGAACAGTATTCGAGGTTCTTGGTTGGGATTTTGGTCTTGAGGTTAATGCAGTTGTCAGGGATGTTAATGATGCCGAGATGCTTGGTGGTTATATTCTTACCGCAGGATGCTCAGACACCATGAAGGAATCACTTTTACCACGTACCTATTTTGTAGGTGGAACACTTGCTCTCACACGTACAGCACTGACGAGCTTATTGGCTCCTTGCTGTCCATAATATAAAGAGGGGCTTTGACCCCTCTTATTTAATGTTTAAATTTAAAACCCTTAATATGTCACATTGTAATTATGTTTTAAAAGCAGGAGCATTACTTCAGGCTTTTTCTGATGCATCAAAGACATGCACGAACGCTAATCTTACTGACGAGCTGGCACAATTTCATTTAAAGAGAGATCCCAGTTGTGCAAGGTATTTTGCTGTCATGCCCGGACTGCCTGATATACCGGATCAGATAAGAAATCCAAGCCGAAAGGGGCCAACAATTATATTGCCTCCAGAAAAAGAAGTCCCGAAGATAGCCAGTGATTTTGTTAGCGCAACGCTGACACCTCCAAATGTACAACCGGTGAAAAAAAAAGTTGCTGCCACTAAAAAAAGAAAATAATGAAAGTTTCCGCTACCAAAACAGCTCCGAGGGTTGAGCGGAACCAATATCTTAAAAGTAAACGAATAAAAGGATACGGTGACGGCAACGATTACCCTCAAAAAGTATTAGAGATAATTGCCAGTTCAGGTACAGGTAAGACATGCTTTGATACTTATGTTAAATTCGTACGAGGCGCAGGATTCACCGACGAGACATTTGGCGAAACGATAATTAATGAACGTGGCGAAAGAGCATCTTCACTACTGAGTAAATTCGCTAAAGACCTTAAATCGTTTAATGGATTTGCCTGTCTGGTTAAGTATGACTTCAACTCAGTTCCTTTTGCTTATTATAATATCCCTTTTGAGCATTGCCGTATAGAGATAGACAACGACAAGTCTTACACTGGCCGTATTGCTGTCTATTCAGATTGGACCAACCTGCGGGGTATGACGTTTGATATTCGCGAAGTCATGTTTATTAACAGGTTTGATCCTTTAAAAGTACCGCAGGAGATTGAAGATGTTGGAGGTCCGGAGAACTACCTGGGGCAGATTTATTACTACACAGATGATGGTGATTTTGAATATCCTGTTTGTCCGTTCGATCCTATTATAACCGATATGCTT
>DATKXL010000160.1:0-13809 GCA_035529055.1 Bacteroidales bacterium | reverse complement strand
TAAGACTACAAAAATAGGATGAATTTGAAACCATCCATTAAAAAACGATTGATATTTTGACTGGATTGAAGATGGCAGTTAATAAGAGTGCATATTCAAAAAAATATCAAAATTGATTTATACTTGGTGATTCTTGGTGTCCTGGTGCCTTGGTGGCAAAAAAACAGCCACAAAGTTATTTCGTTAAATGTTTCTTTTTTTTTGAAAATAATGTATTAAGTTCTTTGACATATTGTAATCGGGGAAAAAAGGTTATTAAAGTTGTTATTTTTAAATGATTATAAGTTGATTTTTCATAATTTTGTTTTGGAGGAACATGTAGATCCCGTACTTTGTGAAGTTATTTCGCATTGGGACAAATCATGTTCCCTCCTTTTTTTTGTCTGTTTTCTGGAGATAGGCGCTTTCCCATCAAACTCCTGATAACGGCGACTTTTTTCAATGTTTGCGTTTTCCTGTTGTTGTTTCTCCTGCTGTTTTTCTTTTGACCGTTCACGATTTTGCTTGTCAATTAAGGGATTATATGCTTCTTTGCGTTTAAGCATCCCGTAAATAATCCTTAATATTTTGTGCATACAAACACCTATGGCAGCCATTTTGGTCATCCCCTGGGATAGTTTTTTCTCATAAACACCCATGATTAAAGGATTATAAGTAATAGCACCTTTGGCAATGTTGAACAGGATCTTTCGCATGTTTTTACTGCCCTGCTTACTCATCCGTACGCCTATTACTTTATCTCCGCTTTGCTTATACTTGGGATGTAGTCCATAATAACAACCAAAACCCTTTACTGTAGGGAAACGCTCAATGGTTCCTATTTCAAGTAATAAACCAATTGCAGATATGGTATCAATGCCCTTAAATGATTTTAGAAGGTCAATCTCTGGGCAAGTAAGGTCCCGTTCAATCAATTGCATCTGACTTTTAATATTCTGATCAAATGATTTGATTTGCCGGGCAATTTGACTAATCAAAATTTCTGCATTTTTATCTGTAACGGAAGCTATACTTTGCTTCGCTTCTGCTACCAGGGTTTTTGCTCTTGCTAATGTCAGATAAGGGATTTTTGCAAGTTTTTCAGGCCGGACCTTCGCTAATGTCTCCGCCGTTGGACATTGGATAATTAATCCCAGTAACCAATTGGGTAAATTGTCTTTTTTAAAACGCATCAATGTTGGATTCGCGCTGTACAAAATTGTTTCCAATTGATTAATGGTCTGTACCCTTTGCTGCTTTTGCATTTCAACAAAATTCCAATGACGACAAAGAGATTTCCACTGGTCATCCTGATCATACTTGATATTATCAGGATGATTGATCAGGTATTCAGCAATACTTAAAGCACTGATAGCATCTGTAACATTTCGTTTCAGACCAGCTCTGCGGTTAAAATTAACACCCGCTGGATTTATCCTGGCCACCTTGAGGTTAAAAACCTTCTGATAGCTTTTAAGGGTATTGAACCAGTTGTTCTCATAACCACCGGTGCTTTCTACTGCTGCGTAGATCTCCAACCCCTGATGCTTGCCAAAGTAAGCTTCAAGCGTTGAATATAGCTTACAATGACCAGCATAGGTATCATCAAGCTGAAAGTTACCTAAAACAGCCTGTTTCTTTTCGGAAAGGATTACCCAGTCGGCATATCCTTTACTGACATCACCTCCTAAATAAAGTTTCATAAAGCAATAGTTTTTGTTTTACATTTTCAGGTAACATCTTTCTCGTAAATACGGTTTCAAAAACCATGTTATTTCCCGATTTTTACCTGACTGACATAATAAACTTTGCGGCAGGTTCAATAGACCTTTGGCACAAATCATTATTGTCAGTTAAGTAAAACAAAAAGTTTCTAACTTTATACATATATTTCAAAGAACAAACATACGAGGTTACACAAAGGCATACAAAGTATATAAAAAACAGTACCTAGGTCAATTTGGGTTCTGCTCCTATTGCCGGTGGAGTTTCGGGTATTCCGGGAACCGGACCAAACTCATAGGTTTTCGGCCCCAGGTACAAATCAGAATTCATAATTTCATCCCAGGTCACATCTTTTCCTGTGTAGGCTGACATACGGCCCATAATAGTAACCAGAGTGGAGTTCACCTGTGCTTCGGCATCGCTCAGATAATTACCCGTTCGTATGGCAGTAACAAGGTTTATATGTTCCTGTATGTAAGGATCTTTCACTTTCCATGTCAGGTCCGTATCGCCTTCCTCGGGTTGAGGATATTTCCATATCTCTTCTCCCTTCAGGTTAAACAGAGTTCCCTTAGCATTGGCAAATCCTTCTGTTCCGACTATAAATTGTTCAGTCAGGTTGCTGCACCCTGTTATCTGCCTTGCAGCACAATGAGTATGCATTCCGTTATCGTAAATATATTCAATGCTGAAGAAATCATACTGATCACCAGTGACTCTTCTCTGACGCCCACCCCATCCTGTAGCTTTGACAGGATTCTTTCCTATATACCAGTTCATTACATCGATCTCATGAATAAACTGTTCCACGATGTGGTCACCTGACAACCAGCAGAAATTTGCCCAGTTTCGAAGCATATATTCCATATCGGTCCAGTCAGGTTGTCTTTTTACCACCCATAACGAACCACCATTGCGGGTTATATGTGCACTGACCACCTCCCCAATTTCTCCGTTAGCCACTCTGCGGTGTGTTTCCATAAAATCCTTTTGCACTCTGCGGATCGTACCGCTTACAATGCAAATTCCCTTATCCTGTGCTCTTTTCGCGGAAACCAGTACACTGCGCGCCCCTACAGGATCCACTGCAATTGGTTTTTCCATAAAGATATGCTTGCCTGCATTAACAGCAGCTTCGACATGAGCAGGCCGGAAATGCGGGGGTGTACAGAGCAGAACAACATCTACTCCCGAGTCAATGACTTTCTGGTAATTATCGAATCCAATAAAACACTTTTCATCAGGAATTTCAACATTGCGTTCTTTCCTTAACTGCTCACGGCACTGGTCAAGTTTATCCTGAAAAACATCCCCAAGTGCGGTGATCTGAAGATTCGGACCGGCATCAAGGAAATTTATTGCTGCGCCTGTTCCTCTGCCTCCGCATCCTATAAGCCCGGCTTTCAGCAGCCTGCCATCAGGAGCCTCGTTAAGGAGCGTAGGAAGTTCCAGTTTTTTTCTTTTGGGTTTCCCTTCCTGACAGGATGTTATCAGATTTGCTGCTCCCACTGTTCCGATAGCAGCTAAAGTGGTTCGGGAAATAAATCTGCGCCGGCTCAGATCTTTTTTGTCTGATGATCCGGCTTTGTTAATGTTATCCATATCTTAATTATTTTTTTATCAATAGACTTCAAGTTCCCGCCATCCTGGTATTTTGGGGAATTTTGCATGAGGATCGGACTGATACCAGTAGCAAACTGATGCAATATCAGATTTCTGTGCAAGGTATCTTCCCCCCTGACGCCAACCAAGATCCTGGATTGTTATTCTCAGATCTTTGTCAAATCGGACAGGATCCATAATATGCCAGCGGTACATCCCAAACCTTTGCACCACATTATAATGTCCATCGCCCCTTATAACCTGATGTAAACCGGAATAAGGCGTACAGAACTCTGTATAGGCTACCTCTTCGACACCAGCAGCATTTTTTCTTCTTGTATCAAAATCATACGATCCGCATATATAGTCTTCTGTACCTGTTCCGCAGATAGTAGGGAATTTTGTATCTCCGTCAATAAAAAACTTTATCTCACCTTCACCCCACCATCCGTTGTTGCTTACACCCCATGCCAGATAGACACCTACATAATGACCTTTTCCCTTGATCCCATCAACTATAGTATAATCAGAAGTTACATTTGGATTAAGCCTGCGGTACTGAGCGTGAAAATATGCCGCATCAGCCGGAACATCGGTCAGAGTATAATCAATCTGATAATAAAGTGTCATAGGATCCGCGTCATTTATGTTTTCCATTGTGATCCTGCATTTCTTTCTGAAAGGCATCACCCAGTAGCAGTTGAAGGCACTTCCTGGATTAACACATACAGCCGAAGAAACCAGCGGAGCATACTGGTTCCACCCCATTCCAAAGAAGTCGCCGACAGGGCATTCTACAGATGGTTCCGTTTCATCATCCCAGTAAACGCGTAAAATTGAAAAACGCCATTTACCTGTCGGTGTCATCCAGATATGCTGTATCGCACCAGGACCTTCTATTTCAGCCATGGTAAAAGTCTCACCAGGTTTAATTCTTACATAGGGGTTCACTTTCCATCCCTGACCAAGGTCGCGGGCTGCATTGAAGGCGTTGGCTGTGTTAGGTTTATCCCTATCTTCGGGACTGGCCATCCCAGCCTTCCCTTTCTCCCCGGTAAAATTCTCGGGACTGATTGAGCGTGTTTTAGCATCAGATAACCTGTAAAGATTACCAATGTTCATATCAAGCCCGTTAAATTTGCTCTGCGTGAATGCATTTAGGGGCAAGAAGCAGATCAATAAAATAAGTGTCAGGATTTTTTTCATATTAATCTAGATTGAGTTTAACAAATCAATCTAAAATTAATAAATCGTCTGGAATTTAATGTATTATTTGAATGTAAATGAGAATAAAAAATTGTAGAGCCGTTTTGCAAAACATCTCTGCAATACCACAGAACGTTCGTTTCGATTAATCAGAAAATATACCTGATAGAGAGTGCTCCGCCGTCACCCCAGAAGCCCGTGTAACCAGTAATGTTGAAGGCAGGTTTCCAGTCGAGACCGATATTGATAGGCGCCTCCCTGAAATTGTATTCAATACCCAAAATTCCATCAATCCCGATTATTATATAGTTTGTACCAAGTTCCCCCCAGTTTGTATAATCCCCGTTAAAGAATCCGACATGGCCTCCGAATCCAAAATACCAGTTGAGCCGCTCAGTATCAAAAGCCTGATTATGTATCTCATATAAACCTGTAATATCAAAGCCTCTCCATCTGGTAGAAAGTAAACCTTCCAGAGCAGTTCTTTCAGTTATAAAATGTTTGACCGTCAAACCATTTGAAAAACCAGCTCTAAGCCCGATACCAGTTCTATAATCCTGGGCACTGGTAAAAGCAATTAATAGTATCGCCAGAGTAAAGGTCAGAATGAACTTTTTCATAATTATTGTTTTAAAGATTAATATACAAATATACAAAAATCCGGTAATATTTTAATCCGGCCCCGGTGAAGCACAAGAATGTACCACTCAAAGAAGTCAGATGTTCAAATTAAGATACTATAAAATAACCGGCCATTTTTTTATCATTTATAATCGAACATTGGTCAAAAACCATTTTGGCTAATAAAAATCGGATATTTGAAATGAGGTTAGATGCATATAACTGATAATCTGTGTTTTATGCCAGCATGAAAAATTTCATAATTTAGATCGCAGAGGTTTTTTAATAAATTTTGAATCAATTTTGACGAATCGCTTTCTTTCATGTATTAATAGTTAATTCCTGTTCTTATTCGTCCCGATTTCAAAGACAAAAGATTCCTGAAACGTTTCATTAAGCCACTAGTTGAGCTTTTGCCACTTGACATAGGTACCCTGTCTGGCCTACTTTTACATCGTTAATCATAATTAGAAAATGTATGGAAAATAACTCAGGAATAAATAACACTTTTTTCAAGAACGACAATATTAAAGAGACAAATTCTAATGGCGAGAATGATTCCTATGACAGGAGCAATTTAAGCCCTGCCATAGGTCATATGATTGCTGAGGGTGGTGAAACTTTTTTCCACTACCTTAAAGATATTGGTCTTGCAAAGGATCCAAACCTGTTGGTTCTCTCTTCAAATCACCATTATTATTATGACGATTCCGATCTAAGGAGCATCAGAACATTAATTAACCTTAAGAAGCTGAATTTCATAAAACATCTCGACAGCTTCCTGCAGACTCTCTTTCGTATTCTGCCAGCTAATGCTCATTTCATCGGATGCTTTTCGGATAATAAGACACAGAATGGAAATGCATATTCTTATTATCCCTCAAGGCTGTTAAACAGATTCATCAATTTCCTGGATGCCAGGACAGACCGTAACATGGGCAAAGATGATGTTTCCAGATTATTTGAGTCATATGGATTTAAGGTAGTAGATATGACTGATATTAACGGAGAGACGTATTTCAGTACACAGAAAAACTAACAATCATAGTCTTTCTTCATCATAGGTTTTTTGTCATAGGGGTTTTAGGTTTAGCGAGAGGCTGCCCGTTCAGGGCAGCCTCTTTTATTTCACCATAATTTTTAAGTAAATTTACTCTTTCAAATAAACCGGAAACCGTAATTTATTAATGACAGCTTCAATTATATTATTCCTTGTCCTGGATTTATTAATCTGTGACAACCAGCCGGATAACCAGGAGTTAAAAGCCTTCAGGAAAATAAGCTATGATCTGTCAAATCCTGACAGGATTTTAGTACTGCCCAGGTCTCTTCATGAAATATCAGGTGTAACAGAAATAGATGCCTCCTCCGTTGCTTGTGTCCAGGATGAACATGGGATTCTATTTATTTATGATATTCTGAAAAATCAAATAAGAAAGCAGTTTTATTTCAGTTACGATGGTGACTATGAAGGTATTGCCCGGGTAGATAAAACAATATATGTTTTAAGGAGCGATGGAGCGTTGTTCGGGATAATTAATTTTGAATCCCCGGGTTTTAAACGGGCATCTTATATAACCGGGATTCCGTCGAAGGACAATGAAGGACTCTGTTACGACCGGAAAAATAATCGTCTTCTTATCGCAGCGAAGGATAACATTGGAAAAGATAAAGACAAAAGGGCAATCTACGGATTTGATCTTATTTCAAAAAAACTCAATAAAGAGCCAATATTTGAATTTGATCTGTCATTATTAGAAAGATTTGCCCTGGATAACAAGATTAAAGTACCCATGGGCAGTAATAAAAAAGGTGAAAAAAATCCTGATATTAAATTAAGAACCTCTGCCATAGCAATTCATCCTCTTACAAACAGATTATATGTTTTATCCGCAATTGAACCAATGTTGTTTGTATTTGATATGAACGGCAATATTGAATTTATGGAAAAACTTAATCCCGATCATTGTAATCAGCCCGAAGGTTTAACCTTTCTTAAGAACGGGGATATGCTTATATCGAATGAAGGTCAAAATAAAAGCCCTACATTGGTAAGGTTCAACTATAAAAGCATAAAGGTAAATTGATAACCGGATTGATAAATACCAGCAAATATGCCAATCATTAAGATCATATCAGCAAGTATAAGAAGAGGGAGACTGAGTCACAGAGTTGCCATATATTTTAAAAACTTCCTGGAGGAAAAAAATATCGTCTCAGTTGAGATTATTGACCTGGATAAATATGCTTTCCCCCTTTTTGATGAAAGATTAAGGTTTCAGGAGTCGCCATCAGAGACGATGCTTGATTTTGCGGGAAAAATAAAAAAGAGTGACGGGATTATAATTGTCACCCCTGAATACAACGGAGGTTATCCCGCAAGTTTAAAAAATGCAATTGATCTTCTATCTGATGAATGGGTCCATAGACCGGTTGCAATTGCTACTGTTTCTGATGGAATCTTTGGAGGGACTCAGGTAATCATTTCTTTACAGTTTGTACTCTGGAAAATGAAAGCATGGGTGGTTAGTGCGAGGTTCCCCGTTACCCGGGTTCAGGAATCATTTGATGAAAACGGAATTCCGGCCGATAAAGTTGCAACAGACAGACGTGCCGGATCCTTTATAGATGAACTGCTGTGGTGTATTGAAGCTAAGAGCCAAATGGGGAAATGAGATTATTAGAATTAACTTCAGAAATGAAATACATCATTAAAAGTTTACTTGATGGGTAAGCCGACTTTGATCCTAGGTCTAGGGAATGAAATTCTTACAGATGACGGGATAGGCCCCAGACTTATTCGCGATCTGATACAAATGGTTGACAACCATGAAGTGAAATTTGATACTGCCTGCTGTGGAGGGCTGGAAATAATGGAATATATTCAGGGTTATGATAAGGTGATTTTTATCGATGCAATCCGCAACAGGAACGGGAAACCCGGTGATGTGTATTATTTCACCCCTTCCGATTTCCGTGAGACTTTGAACTTGTCAAACCTCCATGATATAAGTTTTCTGACAGCCCTTGAGCTTGGAGATACCCTGAACCTTGGTCTGACCGATGATCTGCATATTATTGCTGTCGAAATTATCGAAGACATGGTATTCAGTGAGGAATTAACTTTAATTTTAACGCAGAAATATCCTGATATTCTGAAAGAAGTATTTACAATAATAAAAAAGGTTCTTGGCAGATAATTGTTCAATACTGAATTCTTTCCTGAAAATTTCGCCCTTACTGTTTTAAACTCTCCATTTTTTTCAGTTCCTGTTACTGAACTTAGTAAAGTAAGTTATTTTGTTATTTATTTTTTTCTTAGTAATTTTATATAAAAGTCTGTTTTCGTTTTTATTCCGTCATATAGCTTTACATATTAGCATTTTAAGTTATTTTCTTTTTTTGGAAGTTACAGAATATCTAATTATGGAGGAAGTTTGTCATGAATGAAAAATCAAAGATTCTTATCATAGAGGATGATACAGATTTGGTCGCAGCCTTAAAAATATTACTAGAAACAAAAGATTATCAAGTAATTACTGCATATGACCCCGAAGAAGGCAGCAAGAAATTAAGCCAGGAAAGGCCGGATTTGATTATTCTTGATGTTATGTTCGGGAGTAAAGGCGAGTCAATGGGTTTTGATTTTGCACAAAAAATAAGATATGAGAAACAATCTGCCGATATACCAATATTAATGCTTACTGCAATTAATGCTGAAAAACCCTTTTTTAGTTTTTCGCCAGATACTGATGGTGAATATTTACCGGTTGATTCTTTTATCGATAAACCGGTACAAATTGAAGAACTATATAAAAAAGTTGAAGAACTTTTAAAACAAAAAACCAGCAAATGGAGTAATTGGCCTGATAAGAAAAAATAATATTCTGGGCTTAAAGCTTCCGATGGTTTTCTGTCTTCCTTCAGTTTCTTTCAATTAAATCCAAATATATCCTGCATAAGCTTTTATTGATCTTGGGAAATCCTTTTTTTCGTTTGCCGGATGCCATTTCGAATTATTATTGTGAATTGTTTCAATTTATTTTCCTGTATATTATTCTTCTTTCCGCCTTTTTTTTCTTTTATTAAGTATTTTATGATAATCCTGATATTTCGATATTTTATATATCTAAAGGTATGCATCCAATACTATGATTTTTAGATTTATAATAATCAGAAGATTTATTTTATATCATTATCTTTTAAGTTTTTACATAATTTTATAATTATCCCATTATATTCTTATCCGGATAATATTTCTACCGATTTTAAAACAATTACCTGTCAGTCGGGATGGAATTTAAATAGAATATATCACTGTTATTTAATGTGATTTTTTCACATTATATGTTTGTAAATTAATAACTTTTTTGATTTTTATCTTTTTCATACTTTTATTGGCAATGTCGTAAATGTTCAGAATTTTTATTAAAAAGAAGGGTCAGCCATATGGAATTTACACCCCGGATTATTGCTTTTCTCTGCAACTGGTGTTCATACACCGGAGCAGATCTGGCAGGGACATCAAGGATGGAATATAAATCCAATGTCCGGGCTGTCAGAGTAATGTGTTCAGGTCGGATAGAACCCACATTTGTACTTGAAGCTTTCATAAAAGGTGCTGATGGAGTTCTTGTTTGTGGATGTCACCCCGGTGACTGTCATTATCAGGAAGGGAATTATCGCTGTCTCAGAAGGTATCAGTTGCTGCAAAAGTACATAAAGCAGATGGGTATTGAAACAGAAAGACTGAAGCTTGAGTGGATCAGCGCCAGCGAGGGGAAACAATTTGCCGAGTTAGTAAACAGTTTTACGGAAACAATTACTAACCTCGGACCCTGTAAAATAAAAGATACTGTGAAGGTTTTTACGTAGGGATTAAATTTTGTATCATGGAAGAATCAAAGCAAAAATTAAAACTTGCCATTTACTGGGCAGCCGCCTGCGGGGGTTGCTGTGTATCAGTGCTTGATGTGCATGAAAAGCTTTTTGACGTGATTGCTGCTGCCGATCTTGTATTCTGGCCTATAGCTTTGGATATCAAATATGAGGATGTGGAAAAAATGCCTGATGATCATATTGATGTTACCCTTTTCAATGGGGCTGTCAGAAACAGTGAAAACGAACATATGGCAAAACTTTTAAGAAAAAAAAGCAGAATTCTTGTTGCCTACGGTAGTTGCTCTCATCTTGGTGGTATTCCGGGATTGGCCAATTTTACAAATAAGGAAGATATTTTCCGTAGAGTATATCAGGAAAGTGAATCAGTAATTAATCCTTCCAAAATAGAACCGCTCGCTGAATATGAGGTAAGAGAAGGGATACTCAGCCTGCCGGTTTTTTACAATGATGTGCGTTCTCTGGGACAGGTTGTAGATGTGGATTATTTTATTCCGGGTTGTCCTCCGCAAACAGAAAGGCTGCTCGAAGTATTTGTCGCTATTGTCAGCGGAGCAGAACTTCCCCCCAGGGGATCTGTTATCGGTGCAGAAACCAAAGCTCAGTGCGATGAATGTACCAGGGAAAAAACAGAGAACAAGCGGATTAAAAAGTTTAACAGACCATGGGAAATCATAGATGATGGTGTAACTTGTTTTATAGAGCAGGGAGTGCTATGCATGGGACCCGCCACTCGTGCAGGGTGCGGATACAGGTGCATTAAGGGTAATGCTCCATGCCGTGGTTGCTACGGACCTCCTCCGGGTGTAACTGATCCGGGAGCCAAAATGATGTCAGCAATTGCCAGTATAATAGATGAAAAGGAACCGGAAGATATTGCCAGGGTTCTCGAAGATGTTGTTGACCCGGCCGGATTGTTTTATCGTTTTAGTCTGCCTGTGTCATTAATAAGGAGAAAATTATCATGAAAAGGATCACAATTGACCCGATAACAAGACTTGAAGGCCATGGTAAAATTGAAATTTTCCTGAATGATGAAGGAGAAGTCAATAATGTCTATTTCCAGGTTCCCGAACTCAGAGGTTTTGAAAAATTTTGCGAAGGAAGACCCGTTGAGGAGCTTCCTGCAATCGTTGCAAAAATCTGCGGCGTTTGTCCCGGTTGTCATCATATGGCATCGGGTAAAGCTGTTGATGCTGTGTTTGGTGTCGAACCTCCTCCCACTGCAAAAAAACTAAGAGAGCTTTTTTATATGGCTCACTTTATTCATAGCCATATCGCACATTTCTATGCTCTTGCGGCACCTGATTTTGTTGTTGGTCCCTTAGCACCACCATCGAAAAGAAACATTCTGGGAGTGATTGAAAAAGTCGGAAAAGAAATCGGGACAGAAGTCATAAAACAGCGCCGTATTGCTCAGGAAATTCAGGCTCTGCTTGGCGGACACCAGACTTTTGTGGTAATGAATATCCCCGGTGGTGTAAGAAGAGGACTTTCAGAAAAGGAACGTGATGATATCGTTGATAAAGCAAAAGGATTTGTGGAATTCGCAAAATTTACTCTAGCTATTTTTGAAAATATTGTCCTTCAAAATAACGAATATGTAGATATAATTCTCAACGGTCCTTATGCGCTTAAACTTCACTCAATGGGACTTGTTGATATTAACAACAAGGTAAACTTCTATGACGGGAAGGTAAGGGTGGTAGATACGGAAGGGAAGGAATTATGCAAATATTCTCCGGCTGAGTATCTTGATTATGTAGCTGAACATGTTGAGCCCTGGAGTTATCTGAAATTCCCATTTCTTAAGAAGATCGGCTGGAAAGGGTTTATAGAAGGGCAGAACTCAGGAGTGTACCATGCAACACCTCTCTCAAGACTGAATGCTGCGGATGGTATGGCGACTCCACTGGCACAAAAAGAATATGAACGCATGTACAGCACACTTGGAGGCAAACCCGTTCATGCAACACTTGCCATGCACTGGGCACGACTTATAGAACTGCTCTATTCTGCTGAACGATGTCTGGAACTATCTCTGGATCCTGATATTACCGGAACAGAGTTACGTTCATCACTTGGACCTATTCCGGGTGAGGGAGTGGGTATAGTGGAAGCTCAGCGAGGAACTCTTACGCACCACTATTGGACTGATGAAAAGGGGATCGTCACTAAAGTTAATATCATTGTCGGAACGACGAACAACCATGCTGCTATCTGTATGTCGATAAAGAAAGCCGCTGAAGGTCTTATAAAAAAGGGTGTTGAAGTAAATAATGGTATCCTGAATATGATCGAGATGGCTTTCAGGGCATATGATCCGTGCTTCTCCTGTGCCACCCATTGTTTCCCCGGACAAATGCCAATGATTCTTGAAATTCGTGAAACCAATGGTGAATTACTGCAGAGTTTGATAAGAGATTAATACCCTAAGACAGACAAGTGATATATTAAATAATCTATACAAAAGGAATTATGCGAACCGGAGTCTTTTTCTGTCAAATGGAAGACAACAGCAATCTTAATATTGATGCCATTGCAAAGTATTCAGCAAACCTTCCTGAAGTCGAGACGGTCCAAATTTTAGGATTAAAATCTCCTCCAACGGTGAAAATTCTTTGCGAACAGATCAGGTCAAACAACCTTGAAAGGATTGTTGTTGCAGGAGATATACCAGGTTATTTTAAACCTGTTTTCACTAAAGCAATGGCAATGACAGGAGGCAACACAAATGAAATACGCCTAGCTTCTTTCCAGGAACATGGGACGAGAGGTGAAAATGCAATTGACCGTGCCAAGGCAATCGTTGCCTGTGCTACTATGGGTGTTCCTTTCCCACTTGCTGCCGTACCGGGAGGAAATCCGGTCAATCATTCAACGCTTATTATCGGGGGTGGTATAGCAGGAATACAATCAGCCCTGGAGATAGCTAACGCCGGTAAGCAAGTGTACCTGGTTGAGCAAACCGGAACCATAGGTGGTCATATGGCCATGTTTGACAAAACGTTTCCCACTTTGGATTGCGCTGCCTGTATTCTTACACCTAAAATGGTTTCTGTGGTACAACATGAGATGATTCGCCTGTTAACCAAATCGAAAGTAGTGGCAGTCACCGGTAAACCCGGATCTTATCGTGTGAAGATCAGGCAAAGTGCAAGATACGTTGACATCAAATCATGTGTCGCATGTAATCAATGCACTGAAGTCTGCCCGATAAAGGTCGTCAGTGAATTCGATTCAGGAATTTCCTTGAGAAAAGCAATTTATATCCCTTTTTCACAGGCTGTTCCCAATGCTTACATGGTGGATGAGACGAGTTGCACTTATATCCTTTCTGAAGGGACAAAATGTGGCGTTTGCGTTAACAAATGTCCCACGGAATGTATTAACCTCAACGAAACTGACAGTACAATAGATATAGAAGTCGGAAATATTATTCTGGCAACAGGCTTTGAACTTCTGGACGTAAGCAAAATAGAACAGTACGGATATGGGGTCTATCCTAATGTACTGACTTCTCTTGAATTTGAGCGACTTACCAATGCATCGGGTACGACAGGAGGAAGGATTGTCACAAAAACCAAACGTTTGAATAAAAAAACAAAGGAGGAAGAATGGATCTATTTACCGGAGGGTTTACCACCAAGAAGTGTTGCTCTTATTCATTGTGTCGGGTCCAGGAGTAGTAAATATAATCCTTACTGTTCCCGTGTCTGTTGCATGTATTCCCTGAAATTCGCCCACCTTATCAAAGAAAAAGTCCCCAATGTTGCT
>DATKXL010000159.1:0-2647 GCA_035529055.1 Bacteroidales bacterium | reverse complement strand
TGGCTATGCTCATGGCTGTACCAGCAGCACCACACGCACCCGTACCACTCCCAGCAGCGTCAGCCTTTGCACCTGACCCATCAGCACGTAGGAAGTAGGTTTCACTATACGCAATAAGGGGCATCCAGAACAGGGTGACGCACCACAGGGCAAGCATTATTAGTCTTTGTAATTTGTTCATATTAGCTCCCTGCACTTATCCAGATTCCCTGTGCGGTTTTGCAATCCAGCTTTAAAGCAGCTCCGCTGGTTATAACCTTGCAAAACAGTTCGTCCCCAACATTGTTAGTGGAGCCCTCGTTCTTAACCCTGAATCCACCAGTAAGAGCAGTGCCGTTGAGGATAATTATCTCAGAAGCATTCGGATCGAGATACACATCGTCGTCATCGTCTGTGCCGATATACACAGAAAAAGACATACCTGAAACAAGCGCGTCCAGATCAAACTCAGTATCACCAGTTGCCTGAGACTCGTTGTTCAAGATTCCATTGTAATGATTAAGCGCTGGCACATTCACAGTTTGAGGATCAGCTGTTATCAGCTCGTTCTTGATTATACCGGGAACTTGAGCCCAAACCCCAGCTGTAACTTTGACGTACCCTGTCCATGCGCTTGAATCGGCATTCGTACCACCAAATGCAGTGTCCATAATATCATTGCTGTCCAGATCGACATCCAGACCCCCCAACTGGGAAAGATCCTCTATATCAGATCGGACACCGAATTTAGAAGAACAGGAGACACTCATAAGTAGTATCATTATCAAAAGTATTCGGGTTAAAATTTTCATTGCCAATTCCTCTCCTTACATTAAAACGAAATGAACCTCTTTGACTCTTTTCATGTTAGTTATTAGTTTAGTTTGCGGCTCTATTAAGATAACCCCTTCATCGGATGTCACAGCCACGTTCTGATAATGCACTGTATCGCCAAGTAAACCTTTCTTTATTACAAGCACAACTCCGACAGCCCAATTCAACTGTGCTTTCTCTGTATCTATTATCTGCTTTGCTCTCCACCTTCTTAGATCAACCAGAAATCCTAAAGCATACTCTTCGCATTCATAAAGATTCTTTATACGTTTCACGGCAGGGTCATATTGATCTATAAATACCTTCAATTCAGCAAATGTAGGAAGCAAATATTCAACATCTGTTGGTAATGCATGTATCAGCATGGGCCAGATATCTTTCAGCTTCGTTTTTATTTCACTGAATGATAATTTCATCTTTAATAACCTCCAGGTGGCCTTGTAACCATCCATCCTGATACTTCTATGCCATAGGTATTAACGGCACTCATAATCAAAGAGAATCGAATTACATCCGAAGGATGCAATTTTAATGTCTGTGAAAAACGGTATTCGAAATCTTTTAATCCAAGCATAGCCTGGGAAATCAAATTTCCATCATAAATAGAATTGATATGATGCGATAATGTTGCCGTAAAATCTACAACACTCACATGAACAGTTGACAAATGAATCCGAACCCTTTCTATTTCAATGGCGCCACTATGAGAAAGAGTTTCAACAAATTCAATGTCTGGCGCTACAAGAGGATCCCCGTCTGTTGCAAAAAAAGAAAAATATTTGTCCCTTTGAATGGGTAAATATTTGCCTGAAAAAGTCATCTCTTTCTCCTTACTGCTGTATTGAAAGAAAAAAGCCATGCGAGAATGCGGCCCCGCATGGCTTTATATCTTTCGTTTTATGTCTTTAACTGATCAGGCCAAAGACAAGTTATATTTTCTAATAAATTTTATAAATTTTATTACTGTAACAATGCCCTCTGATGATCAATATGTGCCAAAATTAATCCTTTATCAAAATCACTGATATAATTATTACTATATAAGTATGGTAGATATCGTGATACAATAAGGATTTCCGGACCAGTCAATCTGACTTCATTACGAACATAATCGATCAATTCTCTGTACAATACGTCTTTAGATAAGAATACCTCGACGGCATCATAAAACTTCAATGCCTTTTTTGCGACAGATTTATCCATTCTTAAAATCGCTACAGAAATAAGCAGATCCATGTCCTCAACCTTAACACCAAGATCATTTGCTTTCGTACATATCCAAGATTCGCCTGGCGCTGTATCACATACACTTGGAATTGGAGGTAATATCGCGCATCCCGTAAACATAAATACCATTGCCAATACCATTCCTAAAACTAATAGTGTTTTCATATTCATTTCCTTTTATTTAATTGGTCTCATAAAAAGTTTATTCTGAATCATCGTTAAGATCTTATCATCTTTTGTACCTGGAGTTAATTTCGCCAATAATTTTAATACAGCAGTTCCAGCACCGATTAATACGGCATTATTTGCTACAAAACTTGTTATAGCAATATTGGTCCCTTCATTAATAAGATATTGTGCAAAATCAACTAATATTGTCATGTCCATATTATTTATCCTTTCTTTAAACTCAAAATATCAATCAGTTGGATATTCCACATTTGCGGTAAAGTGTCCTTCCACTCCGTCATTCTTGTGCCATAAAAAAGACTCACAAGCAGGAACAGCGTCAGTAAAAACGTTTTCTGTATGCCAATAATCAACCGTTGACATTGCCGGTATTTGCCTAACAAGAACACCACCAACAGTATCTACCGGCATAAATTTT
>DATKXL010000158.1:0-5431 GCA_035529055.1 Bacteroidales bacterium | reverse complement strand
AACTTAAGTACCTTCGAAAAAGAGAGACGGCTGCCTTCAATTATAGAAGCATGATCGAGCTCGTCAAGAATGAGATGATCTCTCCGGCCTGTAAGGACAGAGACCACTCCAAGATTTACCTGGAATCCGGTGCTGTAACAAAGCGCCTCTTCTTTCCCGACAAGCTCTGCCAACCGGCTTTCCAACTTGATATGGATATCAAGTGTCCCGTTAAGAAACCTTGATCCCGCACAACCTGTGCCATATTTATCAATGGCTTTTTTTGCTGCTTCCTTGATTTTTGGATGATTTGTCAGACCCAGGTAGCTGTTTGATCCAAACATCAATACATCTTTTCCCCTGATTTTAACGACAGTATCCTGATCTGATTCAATCTCCCGGAAATAAGGATAGATGCCAGCTGCCATAGCCTTTTGAGGGGCATTGTACCCTGAAAGTCTGGATTGTAAGATTCTCATAAGTTTTAAATTATTAATCGCTAAAGACCTCAAATATAAAGAAAAATGCAAATCATAAATAAAAAGTTATAGATTTGACGCACTAACCTGAGCTTTGCAAATGGAACGGATGTATAATTATTCTCTCGTATTGATTTTTAGCTTTGCAGTAATTATCTTCATTCTGCTTTTCTTTATTTCCGCTCCCTATGGTAAATTTCTGAGACGAGGCTGGGGCCCTGTTTTGAAATCCAAATGGGCATGGATGATCATGGAGTTCCCGTCTCCGGCTCTTATGGCTCTCTTCTTCTTTACATCCGGCAATAAAAATGTCCTGCAATTTATCTTCATCTCGCTCTGGCTGCTCCATTATCTTCTTCGGACTTTCATTTATCCGTTCCGGCAATCGGGCAGGGAGAAATCTTACCCTTTGATACTTGTGTCTATGGCAATAGTTTTTAATTGCCTGAACGGATTTGTTAACGGATACGGAGTCTTCCGCCTCTATTCCTATGAATTATCCTGGTTGGTGTCATGGCAGTTTATAACTGGTGGTCTGTTATTCCTTACAGGGTTCTATATAAATAAGACAGCAGATGAAAAGCTGCGGGCCTTTCGAAAGAACACTCCCTCAGAATATGTTGTTCCGCGGGGCTGGCTGTTTGATTTTATCTCAAGCCCCCACTATTTTGGAGAGATCATTGAATGGGGAGGATGGGCACTTCTGACATGGTCGCTTCCAGGATTCGCCTTTTTTATTTTTACTTTCGCAAATCTTTTTCCAAGAGCAGTCAGCTCGCACAGGTGGTATAAAACTAATTTCCCTGAATATCCTCTGAAAAGGAAAGCAGTAATTCCGTTTCTTATTTAAATGACTGAAAAAAATATATTCAAAATACTCTTTTTTGTTTGGATGCTATTAATTTGAGATTTATTTTTACGGCGAAATTAAATTTTACAGATCAAATGGACGACGGCCCTGCGAATAGGTTATGTAAAACTCTGATATAGACGAAGCTGGCTGTTAAGGTGGTCACTTCCGGCTATATCATAAACGGCAAGGAGGTGACTATGACATCATTCACAACATTTTATTTAAGCGGAATAATCGGGAAAGAGGTGTTCGGAGCCGATGGTGACGCAATTGGAGTCATTAAAGATCTGCTTATCCATGAAGCTCCAGGCGCACAGAATGATCCAAATCAACAGCTAGTACTGGGAATAAAACTGAAAATCCGCAAAGAGACAAAATTTTATTCTTTTAAAACATTCAGGGTTGTAAAAGCACGTGAAATGCTGAATGTAACCTGTTCCGATTTACTGGAAATCAATAATGAGGAAGTCGATAACGGGCTTTTACTTGTAGAGAACATTCTTGATAAGCAGATTGTGGATCTGAATGGACGCAAGCTTGTAAGGGTTAATGATGTGAGGCTTGCCACACTGCCTACCGGAACTTACGTTATTGCAGTAGATATCGGTATTGAAGGACTATTGCGCAGGATAGGAATTTCCATACCCATTAAAAAATTATTGTCCCTCTTCAAAGTAAACATACCTGCAAAATTTATCCTGTGGGACGATGTTCAGGCAATAGATTTCTCAAATCTGAATATCAGACTTTCAAAAAGCTATGCTAAGCTACAGACACTCCATCCATCCGATCTGGCTGATATTCTTGAAGACCTGGGCAAAAAATCAAGCACTTCAGTCTTCTCTGCCCTGGATGAGGAAAAGGCTGCGGATGTGCTGGAAGAACTTGAAACACATGCACTGATCCATATTATTGAAAGCTTACCTGTGAATAAGGTCGCTGACGTTCTTGAAAAGATGCCTGCTGATGAGGTAGCGGATATACTGGATGAACTTGAGGATGACAAAGCTGAACTGCTCCTCAAGGAGATGGAGTCTGAATCATCTCAGGAGGTAAGGGAACTGCTTGAATATGACGACAACCTGGTAGGAAGTATTATGACCACAGACTTTCTTTCATTCAGCGGCAGAAAAACGGTCGAGGAAGTCTTGCAGGAGTTGCGTTTGAAGAAACCAGAACCTGCCGAGCTTTACAATCTTTTTGTCACTGAAAAAAATGATAAGCTTATAGGTACTTTTAATCTCCGTGATCTTGTTGTAGCAGAGCCTGATACGGTAATAAGCAAAATAATGAAATCTGAACCCATATCATTATATGACGACCAGAAAATAGGAGCCATTGCAGAAATTGTCTCAAAATATAATCTGCTTGCAGTTCCGGTAATTGATCAGGAAAATCAGCTCCAGGGAATGGTGGTAGTGGATGATGTTGTCGAAGACCTTATAAGTGAAAGAAGAACAAAGAAAAGAAAATAAAAGAATAGTATGACCGTCGATAAACCAGGAAGGAAAACTATATTCAGGAGGCTGGCTATCTTCTTTGCCATCCTTGGACCAGGAATTATAACAGGGTCTGTTGATAATGACGCGGGAGGTATTACAACTTACTCCGTCGCAGGAGCACTTTACGGATATGGCCTTGTGTGGACACTTATTCCTTCATTTATTGTTCTTGTCGTTGTACAGGAGATGAATGCCAGAATGGGTATAGTCACCGGCAAGGGACTTGCCGACCTGATCAGGGAAAATGCCGGAATAAAAATAACTTTCTTCATATTCATAGGTCTGCTTTTTTCGGGGATAGGCAATACGACTACCGAATTTGCAGGTGTGGCTGGCAGTATGGAGGTCTTCGGGGTCAGCAAATACATATCGGTCCCTGTCGTTGCAATACTGGTCTGGTTACTTGTGGTTAAGGGTACTTACAAGATTGCGGAACGCATATTCCTGATATTCAGTGTCTCATTACTTACTTACGTTGTTTCTGCAATAATGGGGAAACCCGATTGGGGCGAGATAGGTTCAGCAATAATACGTCCGCAATTTGAAGCAAGTACAAAAAGTATGACAATGGTGATTGCACTGGTAGGAACGACTATTGCCCCATGGATGCAGTTTTACATGCAATCCTCAGTAATTGAAAAAGGTCTGGAGATGAAGAACTACAGCTATACAATCACCGATATTGTAGTAGGGTGTGTTATAACCGTTGTTGTTGCCTTCTTCATAATGGTTGCATGTGCATCGACTCTATATCCGAACGGGATCCAGATAAATGAGGCAAAAGATGCAGCTTTATCTCTGAGGCCCCTTGCAGGCAACCTGGCATCCCAGGTTTTTGCATTTGGACTGTTTATAGCATCAATCTTCTCCGCAACCATATTGCCGCTTGCTACTGCCTATTTTGTTTGTGAAGCATTTGGCTTTGAAACAGGGATTGATAAAAAGTGGGATGAAGCCAAAGAGTTTTATATTCTGTACACCGGCATTCTGATCGTCTCTTCAGTGATAATCCTGATTCCCAATGCTCCACTTATCCCTATTTCGATATGGTCGCAGGTGATTAATGGTCTGCTTCTTCCTTTTGTCCTCGTAAGCATGATCCTTCTGATAAACAATAAGAAAATTATGGGAACATTCGTGAATAAGCCCTCTCAAAACATGATTGGCTGGGGTGCCGTAATTATCCTTGTCTGCTTGTCGGCAGCCTTGCTGATACTGCCTTTATTCAACAGGTAATTATCTAATCACGCAGATCAGTTCTCTTTTGGCCATTCTTCATTAATAATAGATCTGGCAGATATTTTTTCAGGATCAATGACCACATGCTTTATCAGTTTACGTTTCCATGTATAGGTAATATGAACCAGGCCGTCATTAGTTTGTATTATTGCAGGATAGGAGTATTCTGATCCTTTTTGATCATTCTCAAGCAACGCCGCCCCTTTCCACCTGGTCCCATCCTCTGATATAGCCACGTTCAATATATTCCTTCCGGATATTAAATGGTTGTAAACCAATAGCTGCCGTCCGTCTTTTAAAGTAACTGCATCAATGCCTGAGCTGGGATTGGGCAGGCCGAATGGTACCAGTTCGCTCCAGCGGCGCCCATTATCTTTTGACCATGATGTCAATATCTGTGACTGCCGGCTGCGGCATAACATCTGGATCATTCCTGATGGATAGGTTAACAAAGCCGGTTGTATTGCTCCAATAATCTTCTCATTTAGCGGAGGAGTACGTTCCCATGTTTTTCCGTTATCTGAGGTGAACTCCATATGCACCCTCCAGCCGTCATGCTCTGTGCTGGAAGGACACAGCAGTTCGCCGTTTTTAAGCATTACAGGTTTGTTTTTTACAGGACCGATAATATCTTCGGGCAGTCGGTATGATCGTGACCAGGTATTACCATTGTCATTTGAGGTGATCAATTCTCCCCACCATTCAGAAGGGCTTGGACCTACTTTGTAAAAGAGCAGTAACTCTTTTCCGGTATTGTGGAGAACAGGATTCCAGCACGGATACCTCTTGCTCTTATGCTGAATGCCATCTGCCACCTCAACCGGAACCGACCATTTGCCATTCACAAAACGGCTTATCCAGATACCCACATCAGGATTTTTTTCGGCAGTACCTCCGAACCATGCTGCAAGCAACCCTTCACCTGTTTCAGTGATTGTTGAGGCATGGCAGCCGGGATAATTAACATCCTCGGGCTGGTAGATAAATTCAGATTTCAAAATGCATATATCACCTTTGTACAGGTCCTGTGCATTTGTTGAACTGATAAATGTCAACATTAGCAAATACATTATTACATTTTTCATTTAATGACGGTTTATAATTCAACAATACGATTATTAATATTTTGTTATTATAATTTAAAACTGTTTTGCCACGAAGGCACTAAGACACGAAGCTGTACTAAGTTTATCTAAATGATGTTAAGTTCTTTTTGAGTCTTTGTGGCAATTCTTCTTTTTAGAAGTTTTGTTATAAGGAATCCGACGAGAAAGATAATCAGAGTCCCGAATACAATAGTTAGATTACTATGAAACTGACTCCTGAAGGCGACCAGGTTCTCTCCGGTAAAATATATCGGAGAGAGGCTCATCCATACT
>DATKXL010000157.1:0-3870 GCA_035529055.1 Bacteroidales bacterium | reverse complement strand
TGAAGATGTCATTAACCGTTTGAGGATCATCGATGAATCGAAAATTGACACTTTAACGGTAAGACTACTTAACAAAGTAAAAATCAGGAACAAATCAAATGACCTGGTTAGGGAATATCAGATTGTTCCTGAAAGTGAAGCGAACTTCAAAATGGGTAAGATTGCTATAAGTTCTCCCATTGCACAGGGTCTGATAGGGAAAAAAGCGGGGGAGAGTGTCCAGATAAAAGTCCCTTCGGGAGTAATCCCTTTTGAGATTATTTCTATTTCCTTATAACCGGCAAAACAATTTTATCATGGCTACTATTTTTACCAGAATCATCAATGGGGAAATCCCCTGTTACAGGATAGCTGAAGATGAAAGATACTTTGCTCTTCTCGATATAAATCCACTGAGGGCAGGCCATACCCTTGTTGTTCCAAAGGTTGAAACGGATTATATTTTCGACCTGAGCGATGATCAGCTTTCAGGACTGATTCTATTTTCAAAAAAAGTAGCGAATGCGATCAGGAGTGCGATACCATGCAACCGGATCGGTGTTGCAGTAATCGGGCTTGAGGTACCCCATGTTCATATACATCTTATTCCGATGGATTCCATGGAGGACATTAACTTCAAAAAATCGAAACTCAAGTTTTCTGCTGAGGAGTTTGAAAGAATAGCAGAATACATAAGCAGTAAAGTTATCCTTTAATCACTCACTTTTTCCGGCAAATTAACCTAAGTTTCTAGTTACTTGTTGCTGGTTGCCAGTTTTATTGCGGCAACAAACCAGAAACAAGCAACCAGGAACCAGCAACTTGAATTAATTATTATCTTTATAGAATTAATTCTGCTCGCTGCATGAGTTACTTCTACGATTTGTTGGATGATTTCATAAGTCTCCTCTTTCCACGCTTATGCTATGGCTGCGGTAATCATTTATTGAGGAATGAGAATATCATCTGCACGGAGTGTTATGTGGTTATTCCAAGGACCTGTTATCACCTGAAAAATGATAATCCCGTTGCACAGTTATTCTGGGGAAGATGCATGATCGAAAAGGCTTCCGCATTTTCATTTTATACAAAAGGGAGCCGGATCAGAAACCTTATTCATAATCTGAAATACAAGGGGATAAAAGAGATTGGCTTTGAGATCGGCAAAATCTATTCTTTATCTCTGCGGAGTTCAGGTTTTTTTAATGATATTGACCTTATTATTCCTGTACCTCTTCATCCGTCAAAGAAGCGAAAACGTGGATTTAACCAGAGTGATTCTATTTCGTCAGGGATTTCGGAAGTAACACGATTACCTGTTTTTGCAGATTCACTGGTGAGGATTACTTTAACCGGAACACAAACACGAAAGTCGAGATATGAAAGATGGACAAACGTTGAGGGAATATTTCAGGTTCCTGATCCTGAACAACTAAAGGGAAGACATGTTTTACTTGTGGATGATGTTATTACCACTGGTTCGACAATAGAATCGTGCGCGAATGAAATCCTTAAAATTGAAGGAACCAGAGTAAGCGTTCTGGCTCTGGCATTTGCTTTAATTTGAATATGTTACTGTTTTCTGACCCTTTTGGGATTTTTTTTCATGAATTCTTTCCAGCTTTTATTGCCTGAATCACCGGCAGGGTTATTTGTCTGGTAAAAATGGCATAAAGCAGCCGCAAGACCATCGGTAGCGTCCAGTTTTATTTCCGGTTTGCTGAATTTAAGAATACGCATAAGCATGGAAGCCACCTGCTCTTTCGATGCCGCACCTCGTCCTGTTATTGACATTTTGATCTTTCGGGGAGCATATTCAAAGATTGGCAGCGAGCGGCTCAAAGCAGCAGCAATGGCTGCTCCCTGTGCCCGCCCCAGTTTTAACATCGACTGCACATTCTTACCGTAGAAAGGAGCTTCAACTGCCAGTTCATCAGGATGATATTCATCAATGATGCCCAAAGTACGGTCAAAAATAACTTTAAGCTTCAGATAATGATCATCATATCTCGAAAGGTCAATAGATCCTATAGCAATAAGCTCAGGATCAGCTCCAACTGTTTTTATTACTCCGTATCCTGTAATGGTCGTACCAGGATCGATACCCAGGATCACCTTTTCCACTGGTTTCTGCTTCAATAGACTCTGTTCTGATTATTTCCTATTTTTCTGTTGCAAAGGCATTGTTCATCCATTCGGGTTTTTCCGAAAACTGCGGATTACGTCTGAATGAGACGGCTCCTTTTCCGGAAACAGATCCGGTGGTCAGGTAATGGATAGCCTCCCCGAGGCAGAGTTCTTTTCTGTCGTCAAAATCGTACCTGATATCATCTGTCAGCATTTTGGCCGGTGCAATACCATCGAAATATTCACCCTCATCATTTTTATTTACTATCTTGAATGTAACGGGCCAGAAAAAGTACTTTTCACCTACGGGCCAGCCATTCATCCCTGTGGGTTTCCCGTTTGTAGTATCACCAAGGCTGATCACATTCATGAATGGGGTAAGTCCGTTCATGACGGCTTCACTTGCCGATGCGGTAAGCCTTGTTGTGATAACAACCAGCCGTGGCAGGTCAAGGGGGTAAGATGTTGTTTTAAACGGATATGTGGTATTCTGATTGGTATTAACGTTATTATATTTAAGTTTTGCAAATGTTGCCTTCGCCGACCCGGGGGTGTTACCTGCAATATAGCTTGCAAGTGTCTGAGCCACATACAAGTATCCACCCGAATTATACCTGAGATCAAGAATAAGATCTTTAACATTATTTGCCTTGAAGAATTCAAATGCATCTGCAAGTTCATCAGACGACGGTTGTATAAATGATTCAAAAACCAGATGTCCTGTTATACCTGACGAAAGATGCAAGGTATCATAAAGCAGCACTGAATTTATCTTGAAAGAGCTCTTGGTGGAACTGACAATTACCTCAGTTCCGTCGGGTTTCTGAAAAATAAAAGTATTTGTTATGCCTGCCTGGGCTGGCCCGATAACATTGCTGTAGGCTGCTCCATCGCCTGAAATAAGTATAGGAGCAATATCAACATTATTTATCTTTTTTACGATCCATCCGCGTCGCACTCCATTAGCGTACAAAGGGGATCTTGAATAGATCATTGCAATCCTCGCTTTTTCTTCCTCGTCAACCCCTATTCTGAATCCATGTCCGACGAAGGTCCCCTCCATCTGGGCGACAAACTCATCATAATCTGCCACAAAGCTCCATCTGTCGAGTGGTTTGTATCTCATAGCCTCCATCAATTCATAAGGATCGGCATAATTTGCTTTGTTTACCACCGGCATCAGATCATACCAGTAGTACCATTGTTTCATCAGATAGTATAAACTGTCTCTTGCCATTGCAGGAGTAAGTACTACCGGATCAGGATCATCAACCGGAGGAATTTTCTCAGAGCAGGAAGAAAAAATAATTATAATGAATATCAGCAATAACAATAATCTTTTCATCCCTTATTTATTGTTTAGCAGCCATCTGTAAATGCAAAGATAGCAAATTATGAACTTTTAAATTTACTGTTCTGGATCAATATCCCTGAAATTATCAACAATAATCCTGCCGGAGTTGTAAAATAAATGGGTTCCTGAAGAATAAAATGTACAAAAATAAGAGAAATAAATGGAGCAAGATAGACCAGATTACTTACCTTATCAGTAGTCGGAGCCATCTGCAGCGCTTTTAGCCAGAAGAAAAATGCTATACCCATCTCAAAAATTCCAATATACAATGAGGATGCAATACCTTTGAATCCGATATTTACAGGCCATCCTCCTGTAATTAACATTGTAATTATCAAACAGACTGTACCGAACAGGAAATTCAAAAAGAGTTTAACTGCTTCGTCCCTTTTATCTTTTACATTGAGAAT
>DATKXL010000156.1:0-11722 GCA_035529055.1 Bacteroidales bacterium | reverse complement strand
CATTCTGTGAAGTATTCGCCTGTATGATGCATCAAGTGACATGGTCATATCTTCTCATCCCTTAATTCTTTCAGGGCTAGTGTCATAAAACTTAGAAAATTCAGTGCAAGGTCATCAGGATTATCTGCACCGAAATAATCTGGTAGCACAGGATCAAGAATCCTGATCCTTATTTTGTGACCGGTACTGAAAATTAAGCCATGTTTTGGCAGGATGCCACCTGTTCCGTCAATTATTATTGGTAGGATAGGTGTGTTTGTCTGTAATGCGAGCTGAAAAGCACCTCTCTTAAAAAATCCTATCTGTCTGTCAGGCGATCTCGTTCCTTCGGGAAAGATCATTATCGAGTTGCCTTTTTTAAGTGCCTGATATGATTTTTCGAGCATTTCCTCCTTACTCTCCTTGTTGCCTCTGTCAACGGTTATATAACCGGCCATCCGGAGGTACCAGCCCAGTACCGGAACCTTATTGTTTTCAATCTTGGAGATCCATTTGAACCTGTATCTAAGGCAGTTTAATAACAAGATATCAAGGATGGACTGATGGTTCGAAATAATAATATAAGTGGTCCCTTTTAATGCTTTATTCCTCCCTTCAATTTTAATCTTCCAGATCGGCATCAGGTGCGAGAGAATCAATCCCTGATATACAAGAAGCCCGTGCATTATTCTCCTGTCGCTGTCGAATGGGAGAACTAAAAGCCATATAATAAAAGTTACAGGGAACAGAATAACCATATAGGAGATTCCCAGAAGCCATACTATTATTGATTTAATAACATCCATAAAACAAATATCATTCACTAATCTGAAAATTAAAAAAAGTTAAATACATCATTATCAGTTATTGAAGATTTTTCTTTCCGCAATAGTTCAGCCAGATCAGGAACCATATGCCTGCAGCCTGTTAATTTCTTCCCGATTGTTGCCATCTCATCAGAACCTTCAATGCTGCAATCCTGGATTATCCCATCTTTTACCAGGAGCCTGCATTTATGAGATACCCCACTAATTTCAAAAGTTTTGAAGAACCGGTATTCAGGTCCGTACCCGTAATTCCATTCCCAGGTTCGGTATTTTGATTCTGCAAGTAGCTCAGCACTAATTGTTTCTTCCCCGGAAAGCTCACATAATTCAGCATCTTTCATGTTCTTTAAGAACCAGTTTATCATCACTGATCTGAATTCATCAACATCCCCGATATTCTTCAGTCTATCTTTCAGGTTAGCTACCGGGGAAGGATTTGAAACAACAGCCCTGGAACTATAACCGGTTGTATCTTTCCTGATTGAACCTTTTAGTAAATCGAGGTCGGCATCAAAGAGCAGTGTGCCATGGTGAAGCACCCTGTTACGGAAAACATGTTCTGCGTTCCCTGAAATTTTAAATCCGTCAATTATAAGGTCGTTCTTACCTTCAAATTTTGCATCTGCTCCCACTGAAGATAGAAAACTGATGACCGGTAATGTATATTTTCTGAAGTCAATCTGTTTACCCGATTCACTGTTGATAATAAAAGAATAATTTATATTCCCCCTGTCATGATAAACTGTTCCACCTCCCGATATTCTGCGAATGACCGGAATATTATATTCAGTTACAAATCCTGTTTCTGTCTCCCTGTGTGCAATCTGGTGTTTTCCGATAATCACTGAAGTGTCGTTTATCCCGATCACCAGGAAATCTTCCTTTCTGTTTTTAAGAAGATATTCATCAACTGCAAGGTTGAAGAATGGATTGTGGGACTCGAGATTGATGCAAATCATAATGTTAAAGATACTTGTTGCCTTATCAATCACCCCCCCAGCCCCCCCAAGAGGGGGGGTAAAAATCTACTTTTTTAGCCACTTTGTAGAGGGGATGGGGGTGAAAATCAGGGTTTTGGTGGAACAAAAAAGGAATTATGCTGCAGTATTTTTTTATCAGTCCAGGCGTAAAACATGTACATGCCCCACCCTATTAATGCTCCGAGAAGCGACCCGCAGATAACATCGCCGGGATAATGAACTCCCAGGTAGATCCTGCTGTAGCCGACAACAGCAGCCCAGATAATAATGGTGATGGTAAACCACCTTCTCTTAATAAACAACAGGCTGATAAGGGCAACATTAAATGAGTTGGCAGCATGTGATGAAACAAACCCGTATTTCCCACCGCACCAGCCTTTTACAGTATGAACAAGTCCTTCCAGAGAGGATTCATGGCATGGTCTTAATCTTACCACTGTATTTTTAATGAAAACCGCTATCTGATCCGTAAGTGCGACAGCCACGATAATAAATAAAAGTATTACGAGGAACTTTCTTTTGTATCTGATCCCGATAAAGACCAGGATTGCCAGATAGAGCAAAAACCATGTCACTAAACCGCTGATAATGTACATTACCTGGTCGCAGAATGGTGAGTTTAATGAATTCAGGCAGAGAAACAGCTTCTGATCAAACTGCTCGATCATAATCATTATTCATTAAGTAGTTTCCAGATCATATCTTTCAGGTTGTTTAATCCGTATCCGGTGACAGATGAGAAGAAGACTCTTTGTATATCAGGCATATCTTTTCTGACCTCGTTCATCAGCTCCTCATCGAGCAGGTCTGATTTTGAAATAGCCAGCATACGCTTTTTATCAAGCAGTTCAGGATTATACTTTTTTAATTCATTCAGAAGTATTTCGTATTCTTCCCTGATGTTCCTGCTGTCGGCAGGTATCAGAAAAAGCAGCATCGAATTTCGTTCTATATGTCGCAAAAACCTTATCCCCAGGCCTTTCCCTTCATGAGCTCCTTCAATGATCCCGGGGATATCAGCCATTACAAACGACTTATCATCTCTGTATGAAACGATCCCCAGATTAGGTACCAGTGTAGTAAAGGGATAATCAGCAATTTTAGGTTTGGCAGCTGACACGACTGACAGAAGAGTTGATTTGCCGGCATTGGGAAAACCGACAAGCCCTGCATCTGCCAGGATCTTAAGTTCGAGAATGAATGTATCCTCAATGCCCTGTTCACCCGGCTGGGCAAAGCGGGGTACCTGGTTAGTTGCAGACTTAAAATGAGTGTTCCCTAATCCTCCTCTGCCACCTTTTACCAGAACTTTTTCTTCGCCATGGTTTGTGATTTCAAAGAGCATCTCACCGGTTTTTTCATTCCTGGTGATAGTACCGAGCGGAACTTCTACAACCACATCTTTGCCATCAGCGCCGGTTGATTGCTGCTTACTGCCTGGCACACCGTTCCCGGCAAATATATGACGCCGGTATTTCAGATGCAGGAGTGTCCACATCTGATTGTTTCCTCTAAGTATAATATGCCCTCCCCTGCCGCCGTCACCGCCATCAGGTCCTCCCTTCGGGATAAATTTCTCCCTGCGGAAATGAGCTGAGCCGGCCCCGCCGTTGCCGGAGCGGCAAAAGATCTTTATATAATCAACAAAATTGGATGAGGACATAATTAAATCATATTTCTGACCCTCCTGCCCCCAATTTTAGCCCCCCTTCAGGGGGGGATGGGGGTGAAAATAGGAGTTACACAGAGGTTCTTATAATAAAAGGTTCATTTTATCACTCAACCTGATGAAGATATCTTCAATTGTACCCATCCCATCAACAGCCTGATAGATACCCCTTTCCCTGCAGTAATTAATGATTGGTTCCGTTTTTGCCTTGTAAACATCTATTCTGTTTTCAATAACGGAGGGTTCCTTATCATCAGGACGGTTCGACAGCTCAGCTCTTCCAACCAGTCTTTTAACCAGCTCGTCATGATCAACTTCAAGGACAAGCATGGTGTCGATCTTCATGCCTCTTTCGTTCAGCATCTTCTCAAGTGCTTCAGTCTGGGCAACCGTCCGGGGAAAACCATCGAACAGAAATCCCGCGGAACCCTGTGTGCTGTCAATTTTTGCGGCAATCATTTCGATTACTACTTCATCGGGAACGAGTTCGCCTTTCGACATAATGGAGCTCATTTTCTTACCGAGCCCGGTGCCTGCAGCAATCTCGGCACGAAGCATATCGCCTGTTGAAAGATGAGTAAGATTGAATTTCTCAGCCAGCTTTACCGACTGTGTGCCCTTACCCGAACCGGGAGGACCAAAAATCAAAAAATTAACCATAGCAAAAAAAAATTAAATTTATCTCAGAGTCCGCAACATGTTACATATACCACTGATTCTAAAGTGTATAATTAATTGCTGCATACTCTCAATGTATTAATGTATAAATAGATGTCAGGTTACGTCCAAAACCGTTATAGTCGAGACCATAGCCAACCACAAAATCGTTCGGTATTTCAAAACCGATATAATCGATCGGTATATCTCTGGTATATGCGGCCCTTTTAAGAAGTAAAGCTGCCACTTTCAAGGCTGCAGGTCCCTTCATATTAATCTCATTGACTATGTGTTCGAGGGTAATACCTGTATCAATAATATCTTCCAGGATAATGACATTCTTATCAGCGATCTCCTCATTCCATCCTATCAATTCTTTAATTGTACCTGTAGTGCTGGTACCATGATAAGATGCAAGCTTGACAAAGGATATGCTGGCTTCCAGGTCTATTTTTTTAAACAGGTCGGCTGCAAACATAAAAGCACCATTGAGGATCCCTGTAAAAAGGACCTCTTTACCTGCGAAATCAGTGTTTATCTGCTTTGCAAGATCTCCGATCCGTTCCTGAATAGAATCCCCGGAGATCATCTCCCTGAATTTTTTATCAAGCACCCGGATTTCCTTCATAGCGGCATTGTTTTAGATAGCAAGCCGCTGCGAAAATATGAAAATAATAGCTTATTTTTGTCCTTATCAGGAAGTTAAATTAAAATATTCTACATGGAACCGAAAGTAAGTATAATAATGGGAAGCACATCCGATCTGCCTGTAATGGAGAAAGCTGCACAGGTGCTGAATGATTTCAGAATTCCTTTTGAGATGAACGCCCTTTCAGCGCACAGAACACCTGATGAGGTTGAAAAATTTGCTAAGAGTGCCGCCTCGAGGGGGATAAAAGTAATAATTGCAGCAGCCGGGATGGCTGCTCATCTGCCGGGTGTTATTGCTGCGATGACTCCTCTTCCCGTTATAGGGGTGCCCATCAAAGCTTCGCTTGAAGGACTTGATTCCATCTTTTCAATCCTTCAGATGCCTCCGGGAATACCGGTTGCCACCGTTGGAGTGAATGCCGCACAAAATGCAGGTATTCTGGCGGTGCAGATCATTGCGTCGGGTGATAATGAATTGCTGAATGAAGTGGTTAAGTTCAAGGAAAACCTCAAGAAAAAGATAGTTGAAGCCAACGAAGAGCTTAAAAACGTGAAGTACCAGTATAAAACTAATTGATAAGGTTTTCTCTGTGGATGGGGCTGTCTGAAAATCCTTGATTTACCCCCATCCCCCCGGGGGATTTAGGGGTAAAAATATAATTTTATTCATTCCTCTTGCCGGATTGAATTATTTTTTGTATCTTAGTAGTATAGTTTTGAAACAGTTTGTACTCGCTGCACAAAATATCTGTTTCGGTTTTATTTGTTTTCCTGTCACTCTCTGCCTTAGCTGGCGATCCCTATCGTATTTCAGCCGGAGCGGGAGAAGCAGGAACAGGTTATGCCTGTATAACGAAAACCGGCCTCTGGTCATCATTTCATAACCAGGCAATACTTGCTTTTAATAACTCTTTCTCGTTTGGGATCAATTATGAAAGCCGGTTCAATATCAGGGAACTGGGTACAAGATCGGCCGCTTTGACAATTCCTGCCGGAAAAGCCACTATGGGAGCACTATATTCTCATTTCGGGTATCCCGATTTCAGAAGAGAGATGGCAGGTGTTGCCTGCGGACTGATGTTATCGGAAAAGATTGCTGCCGGTGTACAGGTTGATTATTTCTCGGAAAAAACACCGGGGGAATATAATAATCGCCAGTTTATAACTTTCGAGACCGGATTACTGTTTTCTGCCTCCGAAAATGTCAGGATCGGGATCCATCTTTTCAATCCGATACCTAACTCTGTCAGAAGAAGGGCTGTACCTTTAAGATTAAGGGTCGGCAGTGGAATTAACTTAAGCAGAACACTTTTTGCGGGGGTCGAAGCTGAAATGAGCTCGGGGAAAAAACTGATTATAAAGACAGGATTCGAGTATGAGGCTGCAAAAAATATTTGGCTGAGAGGGGGGTTCTGTACTGATAATGCATCTTTCAGTTTCGGACTTGGGTATCTTGTTAAGATAGCTCAGGTTGATATCAGCTTTGCAACTCATGAAAGGCTGGGGGTAACATCATCCGCATCTTTAATTTTCAAAATCCATTAACCTCAAAGTACGCAAAGCAGGCGCAAAGGTCGCAAAGGAATAAATGAAATTAATAACTAAGTTAATATCAGTTTTTATTGTTTTATTTATTACTGATGTAATATTTTCCCAGGAGGAGAAATTACCGGATATAATTATATCAATTGCCGAAGAGCTTGCAGCAGATGACTCAGATCCCGAAGCTGCTACCATATTCATTGAGCGACTCAGCGATCTTGCCGAAGATCCAGTGAGGATAAACTCCTCTGATGAAAGTGAATTGTCACGCTTATTCTTTCTTTCTGATTTTCAGATTAAGGCAATCGCCGATTATATACATTCAACAGGAAGGATCGTTTCAGTTTATGAACTCGCCAATATCCCGGGTTTTGACAAGGAATCTGTTAAGATGATCATCCCGTTCATTACACTGGAAAACATAACTTTACAGAGTCCCGACCCTGCCAGGATGAGAAACAGCATTATCACGAATCTTACACTCCGATCCGGGAGTGCCGATACAAGCAACCTGGGTTCCCCATGGAAAATATTGTCAAAGTATAAATTTGCGGCAGGGAGCTTTTCCGGAGGCATTACAACAGAAAAGGATGCCGGGGAGCGTTTTTTATCGGGTAATCCTCCGCTACCGGATTTCCTGTCGGGACATCTTGCCTTTATTGGAAGAGGGCTGATCAGAAAAATCATTATAGGTGATTTCGGGGCTCATTTCGGGCAGGGAACAAACCTGAATACCGGCATCAGGACAGGAGTCTCTCTGACCACGACCGGCTATATGTCGGGCAGAGATGAATTCAGGCCATATACCTCGACAGATGAAAATAATTTCTTCAGGGGAGCAGCAGCAGAATTTTTGGTGAGAAATCTGGGGTTCTCGATCTTCTTTTCGAGAAACAGATCGGATGCAACGGTCGGTTCATCAGCAGAAATCCCGAATAATTATATTGAGAATCTTTATCTCGCAGGCTTACATAACACTCCTTCCTTACTCCGCCGGAAAGATACATTTTCTGAAACAAGCTATGGCCTGAACCTCTATTACAATTTTAAAAATACCAGAGTGAGTGTTCTCTGGTCTCACAGCAGTTTTTCAATCCCGGTTCAAATAAACAGCAATAATCCTGAAGATCTCTATGATTTTACAGGTGACAGGAACGATCTTTTCACATTAAATTACAGCAGCCTCATAAAAAGGATGTTATTATTCGGGGAGTTCACCCTAAATAATAATTCTTATGCAGCTTTTGTCCAGGGTATTTCATTCAGGCCAGACGACAGGTTAAGTATCAACCTCCTTTACCGCAATTACAGTTCCGGATTCACCAGTTTCCATGGAAAAGGTCCGGGAAGCAGCTCTGTGAACAGAAACGAAACGGGGATCATGGGGAACTTCACTTTTGAAGCGGCGAAACATCTTTTCATAAGTGCCGGCTGTGATATTCAGAAGTTCCCATGGCTGAGATACAGTTCAGATGCTCCGTCATACGGGAAGAAAGAGGAGATAAGATTGAAGTATCTCCCGACGGAAAAGCTTACAATTGAGGTTGTTTATACTTACAGGGAGACTATGATCAATAATTCAGATAATGGCGGTGTTCGTAAACAGCAAACCCTGGCAGGCAAAAGCTTAAAAGGAGTGGTTAGATATAATATTATTGATAATATGACACTTATAACCAGGGTTGATTATAAAATCGTCAACCCTTCAGGTAGTAAAGGAATGTTGTTGCTTCAGGATATTAACTACAGGTTTAAAATTATCCCAGTATCATGCTGGCTGCGTTTTTGCACTTTCAATACAGACGACTGGGATTCAAGGCTGTACACGTATGAGAATGACCTTCTGTACAGTTTCAGCATCCCGGCATTGTCAGGTAAGGGAAGCAGGGCATATTTGATGGCAGGCTGGAAACCGGGTAGTCGTACTGAAGTCCGGGCAAAATACGGAATAACCTCAAAGGAAGAGATTCCTGGTGGCGTCAGGAACAGCGAAGATCTCAAAATCCAGTTCAGAATCCGTTTCTAAGGATTGCAAGGCTGAAGAAGTAAATGAAATATTACTTTTTATGAAGGTAATTTTGTTTTACTTACTTTATTGCCGGTCAGTTGGCGTCTTAATATCCCTGATATTAAGCTGAAGGTTTCTGTTACCCCTGAATTCATTCATTTCGATGGAATAACATATATCAAAAGGTTTTCCGCTTCTGATATATTCAAAATGGTTAGCCTGACTGAATGCTATTGCGGAAAGACTTTTTATACCTGTTGATTCCTGGCATAATTCCAGTTTAAGATGTTCTCCGCTTGATCCTACCATCCTGCCTGCTCCGGTATCAAACACACTGCGTGATACAAATACCGGTGACATGTTTTCCGGACCAAAAGGCTGGAATTTGTTTATGACATTGAAAAACTCTTCATCTATCTCTGAAAATGCAAGTTCCGTATCTATGAACACGCGCGGCATCAGCTGGTCTTCAGTTATCGTGCTGTTTACGAACTGCTCAAAGCGCTCCATAAATGGTTTTATATTCTCTTTTTTCAGGGTAAGTCCGGCTGCAAACATGTGACCGCCGAAGCTCTCGAGCAGATCGCTGCAGGATTCAATTGCCTGGTACAGGTCATAACCCTGAACCGATCGTGCAGAACCTGTCGCAAACCCGTTTGACTCGGTAAGTATCACTGTAGGACGGTAGTAGGTTTCAATCAGCCTGGAGGCAACAATTCCTATCACCCCCTTTTTCCATGAGGGATTATAAAGGACAGTTGTCCTTGCATTAACTGTTCCCTGGTCTTCGGATATCATCCGCATCGCTTCATTGGTAATTGTCCGGTCAACGGTGCGTCTCTCGATATTGAAGCAGTTAATCTCCTTGCTTATTCCGGTAGCAAGTTTTGAATCATTTGAAATAAGGAGCTCAACAGCCTTACTCCCCGTTTCCATTCTGCCGGCTGCATTTATCCTTGGACCAATCTTAAAAACAATATCTTCAATTGTAAGAGCTTTATTTATCTCCGACTCCCTGATGATTTCTCTCAATCCTATCCTGGGTGCTTCATTAAGCTGTTTAAGTCCAAAATAGGCCATTACTCTGTTTTCTCCGGTCATGGGTACAATATCCGATGCAATGCTTACTGCAACAAGGTCGAGGTAATTGGAGATTTCCACGAAGGGCATCCCGAGAACCCGTGACAATGCATGGATTAGTTTGAATCCCACACCGCATCCCGACAGGTCTTTATAAGGATATCCACAGTCAGGCTGTTTCGGATCAAGCACGGCAAGCGCTTTGGGAATTTCATCGCCCGGATAGTGATGATCACAGATTATTACGTCAATCCCTTTGGAACGGGCATATTTTACCTTTTCAACAGCTTTTATCCCGCAATCAAGAGTAATCACAATCTTGCAATTATTCTGATATGCAAAGTCGAGACCCAGGAATGACACTCCGTAACCCTCTTTATACCTGTCGGGAATGTAATACTCAACATTTGAGTTATGTTCTTTCAGGAAGGAATAAGTTAAAGCAACAGCAGTTGTACCATCAACATCATAATCGCCATAGACAAGGATTTTTTCCTTCTTGTTGATCGCGGTCAGGATCCTGTCAACCGCGATATTCATATCCTTCATCAGAAAAGGATCGTGCAGGTGGCCGAGACCTGGATTGAAAAAAGAATCTGCTTCCTCCCTGGTTGTGATATATCTCTGGGCCATAAGGTTCGCCAGAGATCCGGGCACACCTAGAGAATCTGCAAGTTGTCTTACAACAATTGAATCTGCTTTGTCTTTAATAATCCATTTCTTTTCCATCCTCTGATTAATTTGTCCATTCCAGATCAAAAACTATCTGCAGATTTCTTTTTATAATTTCTTTAACTTTCCCCATATCCTGCCCGCTGCCTGTCTCTTTTTCAAGTGAGGTGACACCTTTGTCAGTAAAGCCGCAGGGATTTATAAAATTGAAATATGAAAGATCAGTGTTTACATTAAAAGCAAAACCATGCATTGTTATGAACCTGCTTGCCTTTACTCCGATCGCACAAATTTTTCTGGCTTTTCCCGCAATTTCAGTATCGAGCCATACCCCTGTTCCCCCGTCAAGTCTTAAACCGATTATTCCAAACTCCTCAAGACTCCTTATTACAGCTTCTTCGAGCCTGAAGACATACTCTTTCAGGCCAATATTGATTACTTCCAGATCAAAGATCGGATAACCTACAATCTGCCCCGGACCATGATAGGTTATATCTCCGCCCCTGTCGATCCTGAAGAAGGAAGCATCTTTGGCCTTCAGCTGTAAATAATCAACAAGAAGGTTATTTTCCGATCCGCTTCTCCCTAGTGTATAAACATGCGGATGTTCGACAAAGATAAGAGTTCCCGGATGATCATTTAAGGTTACATTGCCGTGATTTTCCCTTTTTTTGTATTCAACCAGTCCGGCAAAGATCTCTTCCTGATATTCCCAGGTCTTTTTAAATTCCTTTAGTCCAATATCCTGATATATAACACTATAACTCAAATGATGCCTCTCTGTAAAGTGTCGCTAATATAATCAATTTTACTCAGTCACGACATGTTTTTCCGCATGAAAAGAGGAACGGACAAGAGGGCTGCTCTCAACAAACAGGAAACCAGCATGAAGCGCTTTTTCCCTGTACTCCTCAAACTTTTCGGGTGGTATATAATCAACTGCGCTCACGTGACCGGGTGATGGCTGAAGATACTGCCCCAACGTCAGTATCCTACAGCCGGTTGAACAAATGTCATTAATGGTTTTAATAATCTCCTCCTCCTTTTCACCAAGTCCAAGCATAAAACCTGACTTGGATTTTTTTCCTTTTGCGGAGATGTATCGGAGAACCTCCAGGCTTATGTTATACTTTGCCTTTGTCCGTATGAACGGGGTAAGACGCTCTACCGTTTCAATATTGTGAGAGATAATATCAGGATCTGCATCGATCACCTTATGAATATTCTCAGGCTTCCCGTCAAAATCAGGGATCAGTGCCTCAATTGTGATCCCGGGATTGACTCTCCTTATACACCTTATCGTGTCAGCCCAGAAGGATGAGCCTCCATCAGGGATATCGTCGCGGTCAACAGAAGTTATAACACAATGCCTGAGTTGCATTGTTTTTATTGATTCAGCCAATCGTGCCGGTTCGTCATCGTCGGGAGGCAGAGGTTTTCCGGTTTTTATGTTGCAGAATTTACAGGCCCTTGTGCATATATCTCCGAGAATCATAAAGGTAGCTGTTCCGGCGTTCCAGCATTCGCCTATATTAGGGCAGTTACCGCTGGTGCAGATCGTGTGAAGATCATACTTTTCCACCACTCTCTTTACCATTGTGTAATTCTCCCCGCTGGCTCTCTGCATTTTCAGCCATTCCGGTAAACGCCGTCTTTT
>DATKXL010000155.1:0-2833 GCA_035529055.1 Bacteroidales bacterium | reverse complement strand
CTTATTGTCAGAGATAATAAGAAAACTCCGGATTATAAGCTGAACAGATTCAGGGTCCGGGTGATTTTACAACTCATAAGATTGCAAAGAATTTTCAGTTGATTAATTTATGAAGGAAAAACTGAAACTATTTAAGGAATCGTTGAAGCTGGTCTGGAAGAGCGCACCGGGCTGGGCATCTGTTAACATTGTGATCTCTGTCCTGCGCAGCTTTCTCCCACTTGCCCTGATTTACCTTATTAAGCTTCTGATTGACCACATTACATCAGCGGTATCAGCGGGTTCCGAAGTATCATATGATAGTTTTCTGTGGATAATTATCGCTGTGGTCGTGGTATATTTTCTCGATGAGGCTTCAACAGATCTGGGCAACTATGTCAGGCAGAAGCAATCTCTCAAACTTGAGGTTTACATGTATGAACTGCTCCATACCAAATCAGTGAAACTTGACCTTATCAATTTTGAGCATCCCGAATATTTTGATTGTCTCGCACGGGCTTCAAGGGAGGCTCCCTGGCGGCCCAACAATATCCTGAATAACCTTATTTCGATGTTACGGGGATTGCTCTCCCTGATACTCATGGCCGCACTCCTGATTACGCTGCACTGGGGAATGGCTCTGTTGCTGCTGGCAGTAAATATTCCGGGCATCTGGCTCAGACTCCGTTATGCCGGTATCCTATATAATTTCCAACGGCAACAGACCCCCGAAGTAAGGAAATCTGCCTATTTCAACTGGCTGCTGACGGGTGACAGACCTTCCAGGGAACTCAGGTTATTTGGTCTGGGGAATTATTTTATGTCCCTTTTCAAAAAATCTTTCCTCAGGGTGAAAGAAGAAGAGATCAACATTGTCAGGAAAAGGACTATGATCGAACTTATCTCTGACGTTGTCAAGGCAGCCGCTATATTTGGCATGCTGTTGTTTGTCGCCCGTCAAACAATAAACGGGAATCTTACCCTTGGCCAGATGGCAATGTTCCTGCTGGCTTTCAGGCAGGGAATGATCTATATAAAAGACCTTTTCGGTTCGCTGGCCGGACTCTACGAAGACAGCCTTTTTATCAAAGACACTTTCGAGTTTTTAAATCTTAAAGAAAAAGTTATAGCAGCCCCTCCGGTTATCATTCCGGCTCCTCTCAAAAAAGGGATCAACGTGGAAAATCTCTCTTTCACATATCCCGGCAACAACGTTCCCACAATTAATAATGTCTCCTTTGAAATAAAAGAGGGGGAAATAATAGCTCTTGTTGGTCCCAACGGCGCCGGCAAGAGTACGCTGGTAAGGCTGCTGACACGGCTTTACGATCCTGACACCGGCTCTGTAAAATATGATGGTAATGATATCAGGAATATGGATCCGGAGAAGTACAGGAAATTTTTCTCAGTTATTTTTCAGGATTTTATGTTGTATAACGTGGATGTCGGCGAGAATATCAGGATGGGAAATATAGATGAAACAAGAATTGATGAGAAGATCAGTTCGGTTGCTGCCGTTACCGGTGTTCATGAATTGATAAACAATCTGCCAAACGGATACAGGACAGTTATCGGCAACCTGTTCGACGACAGCAGGGAGCTGAGCTGGGGTGAATGGCAGAAGCTGGCTCTTGCCAGGGCTCTCTTCAGGGATGCCCCGGTACTTATCCTTGATGAGCCTTCAAGTGCGCTTGATGCCGATACTGAACATGAAATTTTCAGTCGCTTCAGGGAAATTGTCAAAGGCCGCACCTCAATCCTTATCAGTCACCGCTTCACCAATGTCAGTCTGGCCGACAGTATCATCGTTCTCGATAAAGGTACGATCGCCGAAACAGGCAACCATGATGACCTTATGAAAAAAAGAGGCATCTATTTCAGCATGTACACAAAGCAGGGCAGCAGGTTCGGCCGCGGGTGAGGGGGCGACACGACTGCACAACTTGCATGACCTGCACGACATGCATGACCTCGTACTTGAGGGCCAATCTATGTCATTTTATTCCCAGTCTGATCATAAAATGATTAAAAATTTTATCAGCAAAAAAAACTTCTAAAAATCACAAAAATATTTACTAAAATACTTGCTTTTGATTAAAAAAGTATTTAATTTTATATTTAGTCAATTGTTTGAATACGTTTATAATCCTTAGTTTATGACAAGGGCTGAGAAAGAGAGTCTGAAGTTCAGAATCTTAAGACTCGCAGCATTAAAGGGCACAGGTTCGCCGGCCGAATTAGCTTTAAGGTTTGAAATCAGCGAGAGGAGTGTAAAAAGAATTGTAAGTGAGATAAGGGAACAAGGCAATGTCATCAGGTATTGTCCGCTGAGGAGATCGTACGTGACAGAAGAAGAGTATCGATAATATGTTGTATAACATATTAATTAGCCATTTTTCTGTCCCCGGCTATTTTTAAAATTGCTTCTGGAATAAAGTGCTGCTGTTGTGGTATGAGTTTGATAATATTAATCAGTGCTATAAGATACCAGGTAAATAACATAAAGAGTATTTTTTAAAATGATAATCCTTAATCATCTCCTTCGAATCAGGCAATAGTCGCTGCATTTCCTTTTGCTTGATTTCCGTTCATCACGAACGGCTGGTCGCCCTGACCAGAACTCCAGGTCCCCGGAAGAGTGCTGATAGCTTCCGGGGACATTCTTTTTATGAGGGGGAGAGGGTGTGATAGGGAGAACCTGTCAGGGGCTTAAGCCCCGGGTAGGTGGCTGGCTTCCTGTCTCCGCCTTAAAAGGCGGAGTTAGAGGATGTATCATATATATCTCTCCCCAAACCCCGCCTTTCAAGGCGGGGGGCTGGGAGTAGTAAACGAACAGGGCTTTAGCCCTTATATT
>DATKXL010000154.1:0-10628 GCA_035529055.1 Bacteroidales bacterium | reverse complement strand
TAGTCAGGATTTACTGTAAAATCAAGGTTCATAGATGTTGATAATATCATCTTGGCATCAAAGCCTGCATTTCCATTCCATTTGGCATTTTCACCGGCTTGATTATCTCTGGTAGTTTTTGCAGTAACATAAGGGATAAGGGAAAAACGCAGCCCCGCTTTACTCATAGGTTTATCCCAAACTAATGTTCCCGTGAAGGGAAGTGAACAATGAGGAAATTGACGCGGCATAGGTGCCCAGGCGGATTTTTCATTGGTTTTCAGATCTAGGCGGCCAAAATTGATGCCCCACTCATTATCTCCCTCAAAGTAACGGATGCTGCGGAATGGGATACTAAACTCGGTCACCCAGCGGTCATCATAGCTCTTAACCGCTGATCTCCATTTGATATCCCAGCTGTACAAGACTTTGGTTCCATCATACTGCAGACCTTCAGTTTGCGCACCCGCTGCTGAGACACCGAAAGCAAATCCATTTGTTTGATCATTGTAGGTATCGAGAAAGAGCATGAAGTTATCGTTCCTCATAAAACTGTAGTCCCTGCGCAATGATTCGACAGGTCTTTTCCCGGGTGTGGGATCATAACATATAATGCCAATATAAAAATTTGTTTCGTCATACGTGAGCATGACTTCAGTTTGTGCACTGGCATAACCTGTGTCGGTGGGAGTCACACGCTGGAATTTTCCGGTACGTTCAGCTGTCTTCCAGGGTTCTTCATCAAGAATACCGTCAATATTTATTGCTTTATCTGTCCGGGCAATATGTATGCGGTATTTATCCCTGTTTATTCCCTTTGACTGGGCGTAACTGACAGTATTGCCGGAAAAGAGAATTGCAGATATGAATAAGAAAGCAAATCTTGACATCAGATAGAATAAAATTTTGCGCAAAGTAGTGATTTAGTCTTAAAGTGTAAAAAGTGCGTAAGGTACATAAAGTCTTAAAATATGAGAATTTAAGGTATGATGGTCAGTTTCTTTTTAAAAAATAGTATCCGGAATTCATTATCTCTTTTAAAACCTTAATTTTATGGATTGACAACAGAAAAGGATATGCGGATAACCATAAGTAAAAATGCAGAAGAGCTTGGAAGTGAAGCTGCAAAAGCAATTTCAGAACAACTCAATCGTGCTGTTAAAAAGAATGGAGAAGCAAGAATGGTTGTTTCAACCGGAAGTTCACAATTTGAGATGTTTCAGTCTCTCGGAAGGGAGAATATTGACTGGAGCAGGGTAGAGGTTTTTCATCTCGACGAATATATAGGCCTGCCGATAACCCATATAGCCAGCTTCAGGAAGTACCTTTATGAACGGTTTATTAATTTTGTACCGGTAAAAAAGTTTCACGGGGTTGATGTTGAGAGTGATATTTCACAGACGATTCAAAACCTGACATCTGAGATTCGGAAAAAGCCGGTTGATCTAGGTCTTATCGGGATTGGGGTTAACGGGCATATAGCTTTTAACGATCCCCCTGCTGATTTTGATACAAGAGAGGCTTATATTGAGGTAAAGCTTGATGATCAGTGCAAAATGCAGCAGGTCAGCGAAGGATGGTTTAAGACAATAACTGATGTACCCGACAGAGCACTCTCAATGTCAGTCTGGCAGATAATGCAGTGCAAGAGCATTATTTCAATCGTCCCTCATCAGGTTAAAGCTGATGCTGTCTTTAAAACATTTACAAGTAAGCTGACTAATATGGTGCCGGCAACAATGCTCAAACAGCATAACGACTTTCACCTTTTCCTGGATCAAAACTCAGCTTCAGGGATCATCGCCTTTTAAGCTATTGAGATACCATGAAAATAAAGAGTAATACAGACAGCCCCGATAATGTTTTCATAGAAGGCATTCATTATGAGACAGGTAAACCGGTCAGGATAGAGATAAGGGAAGGTGTAATAGCAAATATTTCGGATTCGCCTGACCGGGAAATTAGAAGGCGAAATCTATTTATTGCCCCCGGGCTTATTGATAATCAGGTGAATGGGTACAGGGGGGTTGACTTTTCAGATATTACTCTGGTGCCCGACCAGATGAAAAAGGCAACAGAATATATACTGAAGGATGGAGTTACTTCATTTCTCCCGACAATCATTACAAACAGTCATGAAAATCTTTTAAGGAACTTCAGGAATCTGTACAAAGCTCTTGAGGATGAGCAGATCAATGACACTGTTCCTGGTTTTCATCTGGAGGGCCCCTATATTTCGCCGGAAGAAGGGTTTTACGGATGTCATCCTTTATCCTTTATCAGAAAACCTTCATGGAATGAGTTTATTGAATATCAGAAGGCTGCCGGTGGCAAAATAATCCAGGTGACTCTTAGTCCTGAGGCTGACGGGGCGATTGAATTCATTAAGAAGTCTGTTCAGAACAGAGTATTAGTTGCTATAGGGCATACGAATGCTTCAAATGAACAGATTAATAAGGCAGTAGAAGCCGGAGCCAGATTATCGACACACCTCGGGAACGGTTGTGCGAATTTAATAGACCGCCACAGGAATCCTTTCTGGCCGCAACTGGCAAATGATCTTCTTATACCGTCAATAATTGCCGACGGACATCACCTCCTGCCTGAAGAGATCAAGGTATTCTATAAGGTTAAGGGAGCTGACAATATTATTCTGACTTCTGATGTAAACTATCTTATCGGGATGCCACCCGGGAATTATGTCTATCTTGGAAGTGATATTGTTTACACTGAAGACGGACTGGTAAAGAATCCTGTACTGAATTGTCTTGCCGGAGCCTCGATGCCGCTGAGAAAGGGAGTAGAAACAATGGCGAAACACACCGGGTGTTCGCTGGGCGAGGCGGTTAATATGGCCACAAAAAATGTTGCCCGTATTTACAACCTGACGGATAGAGGAGTACTTGCCCCGGGCAAACGTGCTGATATAATCTTATTCGAATTAAACGAGTATCAGCTAAACATAAGAAAAACTTTTTTGAAAGGAAATATGGTTTATTCAGATAAACGCTAAACGCTGAACGCTAAACGCTGAACGCTAAACGCTGAACGCTGAACGCTAAACGCTGAACGCTAAACGCTGAACGCTAAACGCTAAACGCTGAACGCTAAACGCTAAATTATGAGTACATTAGACTATATCGTTTTATTCGGCTACTTCATTTCCATCACCGCCTTTGGCATTTGGATTTCCCGTAAGATAAAAACCAGCGACGGCTATTTCAGGGGCGGACGAAAATTTAAGTGGTATATTATGATCGGACAGGCGTTTGGAGTTGGGACACATGCCGAGATGCCGGTAGCTCAGACAGGCGCAACATTCAGCAGCGGGTTTGCTACCATTTGGTACCAGTGGAAGAACATGCTGATCACACCATTTTACTGGCTGATTGCACCCTTCTACAGACGCAGTGAACGGACAACTTTGGGTGAGATCATTGAAGACCGTTATGGAAGCACCATGGGCCTGGTATATTCCGTTTTTGCAATCACATTTTTTGTTTTCAGCATGGGAGTTATGCTTCAGGGGGCAGCAAAAGTCATTTCCGTTGCATCAGGAAATGTTATTTCTCCAAACATGGTTGTAGTGGTAATGACAATTGCATTTGTCCTTTATAGTTTTATAGGCGGACTGATTGCATCAGCCTATACAGACTTCATCCAGTCGTTTCTTATAATTGCCTTGTCAATTATGCTCATACCATTAGGATTAAAAGAGATCGGTGGCTTTGCCGGTATGAAGGCAGTTTTACCCGATCATTTTTTTGATCTTTTCAATAGTGCCAGCGGAATAGATTCATTTACTATTGCAATGCTTGCAGTAAACGGAATAGTAGGAATTACGGCGCAACCACATATGATCTCAATGTGCGCCACAGGTAATACAGAACGTGCCGGACGCATCGGACAGACATTCGGGTCGCTGGTAAAGCGTCTTATTACTATCGGATGGGCATTAACCGGTCTGGTTGTTGCAACTCTGGTATTAAAGAACGGGGTTACGCTTTCTGATCCCGAGATGGCTTTTGGTTATGCCTGCAACACTTTGCTCATCCCGGGACTGATAGGTTTGATGCTGGCTGCTATTGTTGCGGCTAACATGTCTTCCTGTTCAAACTTCATGGTAAACACAGGGGCACTTTTTACACAAAATTTTTTCAAAAAATATATAAAACCCGAAGCCACAGATCATACCCTCCTCTGGATGGGACGCTATTCAGGTCTGGGGCTGTCAGCGCTGGCTTTCCTGTTCGCCCTGAGTATAAAAAATGTTCTTCATGCGTTCCTGTTTGTCGAAACTCTTGCAGCTTTTATGGGGATTATTTTTCTTGGTGGTATCATCTGGAAGAGAGCAAACCGTTATGGGGCCGCAGCCGCTTTAGTATCATCTTTATCGGTCTATTATATTATTAATTTTATTTCTATAGGTGAATTGACCCTTGTGTATAAATGGGAACCGGGACCTTTTGGTTTGGCCATGCTGGCCGGATTCTTTATGTTCTTTCTTATCAGCATTCTGACAAAACCTGAGGACAAAGATAAAAATGATGCATTTTTTGATAATATGAGAAGGAAATCAGATGCCAGGCAGACTGACATAGATGGAAAAAAACCGCTTGCATCAGAATCGGGCGATGATCTCATATTGCTCGATCTTCCCGGGTGGGGAAAGAAAGAACGCCGTGTTGGGTTCTTTAAACGATATCGCGAGGACCTTATTGGATTTGCAGTAAGCTGGCTGGTTGTAGGTCTATTGATAATCCTGGCATGGGGGATACTGCAGATTTAGTGAGGAGTGCCTAAAGTGCCTACAGTGCCTGGAGTCCTCAAAAATATTATAAGGTGCTTTTCTATATAGGAAAAGGTGGATTATCTGTTAATAATTTTGAAATCAGCCTGAAAATTAGTATCTTTATAAGATATTAAATCTGTGAAAAGATGGGAAACTTCGGTGTTACAGAAATCCTCCTGATTTTACTTGTAGTGGTACTTCTTTTCGGAGGACGGAAAATTCCTGAATTGATGAAAGGTCTGGGTCAGGGTATAAAAGATTTCAAGAAAGCCTCAAAGGTGGAAGATGAACCCGGAAAAATGCAGGCAGAACCAAAAGAGGATGACAAAAAGATCTGACAAGCCAACAGCAATTCAAAGTTTACCACGTTAATCAATCAGTGACAAGATACTCAGGTGCCTTTCTGTGACTGGTTCCCTGCTCATAACTATATGCAATCTCCAGCAATAGAGGTTCGCTCCATGCCCTGCCAAAAAATGAGACTCCCACTGGCAGATCTTCTATAAATCCCATGGGAACTGTAATTGACGGGTAACCCGAAATAGCTGCAAGAGAAGAGTTTCCTCCTACGTAATGATCCCCGAGCAGGAGATCTGTTTTCCACGCGGGAGATCCTGTCGGAGCCATGAGAGCATCGAGCCTGTTATTATTCATTATTTTATCAATACCATCTTCCCTTGTAGCCTTCAGCATTCTTGTGAGAGCTTTTTTATACTCTGGTGAATTCAGGTCACCTTTTTTTTCAGCCATCTCAAGGATATTCTGATCGAAATATTTTAGCTCTACAGTATCTCTCTTATTGAATTCTATTAACTCCTTAAGATTTTTCACCGGGGCATTCTCGCCCAGGCCGGCAAAGTATTTGTTAAGTCCCTCCTTAAATTCGTAAAGCATAACCTCAAAGGATGCTTTCTCGTAGTCTTCTCCAGCAGGTAATTCAACTTCAATCACTTCTGCTCCCTGCAATTTTAAGTCTTTAACTGATTGTCTTATAAGTGAATCAACACGTACAGAAAAGCCCATTGATTTTCTGAGGAGGCCTATTCTTTTACCTTCAAGCCCATTTTTCTTTAAAAATTCCGTATAGTCTGTTAAGAAATGTCCTTTGGAATTAGTTGTTTTCGAATCTGCAGGATCAACACCCGTCATTGTTCCCAGGCATATTGCAACATCTTCCACGGTGCGCCCCATAGGACCCGGAGTATCCTGGGTGAAAGAGATAGGGATAATGCCACTCCTGCTGATAAGCCCTACAGTAGGTTTTAGTCCGACAATGCCATTATTGTTTGAGGGACAGACAATAGATCCGTTCGTTTCAGTTCCGATGGCCACCATGCAGAGGTTGGCCGATACTGCAACACCTGATCCGGAGCTCGATCCGCATGGATTACGATCAAGAACATATGGATTTTTTGTCTGTCCGCCCACACCACTCCATCCGCTCGACGACATCATCGCCCTGAAATTGGCCCACTCGCTCAGGTTTGATTTTGCGATTATTACAGCTCCTGCTTCTCTCAGTTTTTTTGTAACCCAGCTGTCGGATCCCGGAAAGGAGTTCTTCAATACGGTTGCACCGGCACTGTTTGGCATTCTGTCGTGAGTGTCAATATTGTCCTTAAGTATCACTGGTATCCCGTGGAGAGCCCCTCTTATCTTACCTTCAGCCATTTCCCTATCCAGTTCGGCAGCAATCTGGATAGCATCAGGATTTATCTCGATAACCGAATTCAGCTCAGGCCCATATTTGTCAATCTCAATGATCCTGTCGAGATAAGCTGATACAACCTCATTTATTGTATACTTCCCATCTTTGTATCCTTGCTGTAACCGGGTAATTGTAATTTCCTCCAGCCAGGAATTATCGGGTACTTCCTCTGTTGACTTCGGGACAGGAGATTTACATGCTGTAAATAATATCACGAAAATGATGAAGAGAGATAATGATTTCAATGTTTTTGTTTTCATGAAAAAGAAGATTTGAAAATATATTAATGCAAAAATAATAAACATTACCATAAACGATCTTTATTCATCATTTTGAATATATTTGTTTAATTAAAGAGCTTCTGTACGATGAAGAATATTTACCTGCAGATACTTGATAAACAAAATGATCCATGGCCTCTGGCTCTTGCCACAGTTGTAAGGACAAAGGGATCAACACCCCAGAAGCCAGGCAGTTCGGCACTGTTCGGATCATCCGGTCTGATGGCCGGGACAGTTGGAGGCGGGGTGCTTGAGGGGAAGGTACAGGAAATTGCCCTAAAAGCTGGGATTCAAAAAGAATCCAGCCTTTTTCAGTTTTATCTCGATAAGGATATTTCAGAGAAAGAAGAGGCTATATGCGGAGGCCAGGTAACACTTCTGATTGATGCTGATACAGAGAACAGCTTGCCTGTATTTGAGGAGATAAGGAAATCGATGGATGAAAATACTCCTGGTGTGCTGGTTACCTTGATTATCAGGTCTGAAGAAACTATCGCCATGATTACACGACACTGGATGAGTGGCGATAAAAGGCCTGATCTGCCACAAAAATATCTGGAGAAAATTGAACCTGAGATAAATAATATGCTTCTAAAAGCCGACAGGTACGATTTCAGGGAACTGGAACTCTCCATGCCGGGGGAGGAGCCTTCCCCTGTCTGTTTTCTTGAACCGGTCTATCCTCTCCCTGAACTAGTAATCGCCGGGGCCGGGCATATAGGCAAAGTGTTGGCACATCTTGGACAAATGCTTGATTTTGAGGTTACTGTTATTGATGACCGTACCGGATTTGCAAACCGGCAAAATATTCCAAATGCAGATCATATAATAGCAAAAGACATAGGGGAAGCAATGCAGGCGCTTAAGAAAACTCCTGATACTTATATAGTTATTGTAACACGGGGTCATAAAGATGATGCCAATGCTTTGAAACCCTGTATAGGATCCGATGCTGCCTACGTGGGGATGATCGGAAGCAAAAACAAAATTGCGATAATGCATGATGAATTTATAAGGAACAGTTGGGCAACCCAGGCGCAATGGGATAGGATATTAGCTCCGATAGGGATTGATATAAAATCTAAAACAGTTGAGGAGATCGCAGTAAGTATAGCAGCACAGCTTGTACTTGTAAGAAACAGTAAGAAGAGCAGGAATGGGTGAGATCTGGGGAATGATACTGGCAGCAGGTGAATCCAAAAGGATGGAAGTCCCGAAGATGCTATTACCTTTTGGGAATTTGACGATGATTGAAAAGGTAATAGATAACATATACGCTTCTGGAGTTAAAAAAATAATTGTAGTTTTAGGGGCAGACCATGATAAAATCCTTAAAACTATCGGATTGAAACATGTAATACATTGTTATAATGATAATTACAAGGAGGGGATGCTCTCTTCCGTGAAATGTGGGTTTAAATCATTACCTGATGACTTTAAAGCAGTTATGGTTTTCCCGGGAGATATGCCCTTAATAACACCGGAAATTGTCAGAAAAATAATTAATTCATACCATCAAACCGGTAAAGGGATTGTTGTGCCTGTTCATATGAAAAAACGGGGACACCCACTCCTGATTGATCATAAATATAAAGATGAGATAGATAAGATTGAGCCGGATGAAGGCCTTCGTTCACTGGCAGGTAAGTTCCGGGACGATCTGCTTGAGGTTGAGACAGATGATAGTGGCATTCTTCATGATATTGATACACGCGACGATTATATTACTGCTATAAATAAAAATCACTAATTATGGAAGAGACTATTCGCTTTCAATTAAACGGTAAAAAAACCGTATTGGTGACTGACCCGGGCCAGACTCTGCTTTATGTTCTGCGGAATCAGCTGGGGCTTACAGGAACTAAGTACGGTTGTGGAACAGGTTTCTGCGGGGCTTGCACAGTCGTGATAGATAACGAACCGGTGAGATCATGTATGCTGCCGGTTAGCGATGTGGCCGGAAAAAAAGTTGTTACGATCGAAGGACTGGCTGTGCGCGGCAAGCTTCACCCCTTGCAGCAGGCTTTCGTTGATCACGACGCCTTGCAATGTGGTTACTGCACTCCGGGCATGTTAATGACTGCAGCAGGTCTTTTAATGAAAAAAGTCTTACCATCCCGTCAGGAAATAGTTGATGGACTGGAAGATAACCTCTGCAGATGCGGAGCACATGGGCGTATAATTGATGCAGTTGAGACAGCAGCCAAAGTTATGAAAGGAGGGAAGTAATTATGAAAAAGACAGAAATAAATGTAAAAGGATCACCCCTGACCGATAAAAGTTCAGGGATGAAAAGAAGAAGTTTTGTAAAACTTCTTGGCGGTGGAATTTTTATTTTTTTCCAGCCATGGGATCCGTTTGACCTGTTAGCCTTACCAGCCGAACAGGCCAGAACTCTGACAAAAGACTATAATGCATTTCTTCAAATAGCTCCAGACGGTACAGTTACTTGCTTTACCGGGAAGATAGAAATGGGGCAGGGCGTTATCACCTCTCTCGCACAAATGATGGCAGATGAGATTAATGTACCCTTTGAGAAAATAAAAATGGTAATGGGAGATACTGATCTGTGTCCCTGGGATGCCGGTACATGGGGTTCTCAGACAACTCAGACTTTTGGCCCGGCCATGCGGGCTGCTGCAGCCGAAGCAAAAGGTGTCTTGCTCGATCTTGCTTCACAAAGATTAAGAGTGCCTGCAGCTCAGCTCGAAGTCAGGGACGGCATAGTGATTGATACTAAAAATGCCACAAACAGGGTAAGTTATGCTCAACTTGCACAAGGTAAAAAACTTGAGAAATACCTTGATGTCAAACCTTCCGTTGAAGACTTTACCAAATTCACTTTCGTGGGTAAATCTTATAAGCGGAGTGACTCCAGATTGAAAGTAACAGGACAGGCAAAATATACCGGTGACCTTAAATTACCGGGAATGGTTTTTGCAAGGATATTGCGGCCGCCATCACACGGAGCAAAACTGACAACTGCAGATGTGTCAGGAGCTGAGCAGGTTACTGGCACACAGGTCGTTCGTGACGGCGATCTCATTGCAGTTTTAAATGAAAACCAGGACAGGGCAGATGAGGCAATTGTCAAAATAAAAGCCGAATATTCTTTTAACGAGCTGAAGGTAAACGACAAAACGCTTTATGATCGTATGGTGGGTGCTGATTCAAGGGTAAATGTAGTCAGAACCAGCGGCGATCCGGAAGCTGGATTTCAACAGTCTGACAGGATATTTGAATCGGAATTTCACGATCCTTACGTGGCTCATGCATCAATTGAAACACATACTGCTCTTGCAAACCTTGCGGGTGACAAAGTAACTGTATGGGCTGCAACCCAATCACCCTTTGGTCTCCAGGATGCTATAATAAGGGAACTGGGTTACACAAGAGAAAATGTAAGGGTTATTGTACCATTTGTTGGCGGCGGATTTGGAGGTAAAGCATCATTTCAGCAGGGCGTGGAAGCAGCCAGACTTGCTAAACTCAGCAGGAAGCCTGTGATGTTTGTATGGACACGCGATGAAGAATTTTTCTACGATACCTTTCACCCGGCAGGAGTGATCAGAATTAAATCAGGGATAGATAAATCCGGCATGATTAAACTATGGGATTATAACGTATATTATTCAGGTACAAGAGGTTCTGATACTATATATGATGTTCCCAACGCCAAAACCACGAGCTACAACCAGAATATGGATGCCGTACAAATTCACCACATTGATACAGGGCCCTGGCGTGCTCCCAATAACAATACAAATACATTCGCAAGAGAGTCGCAGATTGACATTATGGCATCAGCAGCCGGTGTCGATCCCCTCGAGTTCCGGCTTAAAAACCTGAAAGACGAGAAAATGATCGA
>DATKXL010000153.1:0-5682 GCA_035529055.1 Bacteroidales bacterium | reverse complement strand
GTTAGCATGGTCTGGTGAAAGTACATCTCCTCCTATAATTAAACACCTCAATTTGCTAAAAACTGAAATTCTACTTTCAACTAAATGATTAAAAAGTGCTGGAGTAATAGTTAATATTGTGATCCCATTTGTTAATAATTCCTCTTCTAAGGCTTTTGGATTGAGAAGTACTTCTTTGTCAACTATATATAAGGATCCTCCATTTAACAGAGCTCCCCATATTTCCTGTGTTGAAGCATCAAAGACAATCGCCCCAACCAAAAGTATTCTGTCTTCTGATTTATATTCAATATAGTTCGTATTGCATACAAGCCTTACAACTCCACGCTGTGGTACAGGTGTACCTTTTGGAATACCGGTTGTACCAGATGTATATAAAATATACGCAAAATCTTCAGGATGATTTATACACTGCAAATTTGAAGTATAAATATTGTATGAATCTTCTGAATTCAAGCTAAGTTTCTGTACTCCTTCAATCTCAACTCCCATGTATTTATCTTGTGCAAGAAGTATTTTCATACTAGAGTCTTTTACAACAAATTTCATCCTTTGTTCCGGATAGTCAATATCAATTGGAGTATAGCATCCCCCTGCCTTTAGAATCCCCAGGATTCCAACTATCATTTCCAATGATTTTTCTGCTAATATCCCAACCGGAGTATTGTTCCCAACTCCCGATGCCCTTAAGGTCCGGGCTAATTGATTTGTTTTTTCATTTAACTGTTTATATGTTAGAGCGGCATCTTTAAAAACTATTGCAGTTTTCTCCGGATAAAGTTTAACCTGATCTTCAAATAATTGAGCTATGGTCTTATTTTTTGGATAGTTTGTTTGCGTATTATTATAACCATCGATCAGTTTCTTCTCTTCTTCAGATATCATTGGAACTGAACTGACTGAAACATCAATATTCTCTACCAGGTTATTAAGCAGAGTCAGGTAATGATCCCTTAATCTTGTTATTGTCTCTGTTTTAAGGATATCCAGGTTGTATTCTATCTCCCCTTCAATATTGTTGCCGTTTTCCCATAGGCTAAGGATAATATCAAAGACTGGTGTCCGTTCTTTCCCTACTATCCTTTCACTTCTGACCCCATCCAGATTCATTGCTACACTCAGATTATTCTGCCATGCAAATGCAACCTGGAATAAAGGATTGGCATCAGCAATGCGTTCAGGCTTGACGATCTCAACTACTCTTTCAAATGGAAGATCCTGGTGAGATATAGCATTCATCGCCGCATCGTTCGACTGTTTTATCAGTTCCCTGAAAGTAACCTCCTTTTCATATCTCAATCGCACAACTACCGTGTTTACAAACATACCGAAGATCTTCTCCAGCTTCGTGTGCGGACGGTACGCCACAGGCAACCCTATATTTATATCATCTTCACCCGAGTATTTCTGCATCTGAATACCAAAGGCACTCAACATCGTGGCAAACAGCGATGAATCTTCTTTCTTGCTTATTCTCCTGAGTTTCTCCGACAGATCCTTCGAAAGCTGAATGGTCTCAAAACTCCCTCTGCCTGTTGGCTGTTCCCTGCGCTGAAAATCAAATGGAAAATTCAGTATCGGCGAGCATCCCTGCAAATTCTCTCTCCAGAATTCAATCGATTCATCATCATTCTTTATGTTTTCAGAACTCTTTTCCCATTGTGCATAATCGTATTGCTGAAACTCCAACTCCTCTAGACCAATCTCTTTACCATTTAACAGGCTGTTATATATCCTGCTTAAATCATTTACCAAAACACCCCAAGACCATCCATCAAAAATAATATGATGGATACTCATATGAAAATAATATTCATCTTCAGCTGCCTTGATAAGATACAATCGGTATAAGGGACCACGGCCCAGATCAAATGCCTGTCTCGAGTCTTCATTAACTATAGCAGTAATCTTCCCTTTTCTCTCTTCCTTTGTGACCCCAGTATAATCTATATAGGTTAGCTTAACCTCCCTAGGAACTATTTCACAATAAGGTTCGCCTCCTGACTCCTTGAATACAGAGAAAACTATGTAATGCCGCTCGAATAATATATCCAGACTCCTCTCAAATATCTCCCGGTTAAGCAGCCCCTGAAACATGTAAGTTAACGGAAGAATATACGATGGCACATCTGGCTGCATACGCGAGATAAACCATAGCCTCTTCTGGTTTTTTGTCAGAGGCAGATTCTTTGTATCAGTCAAGTGAACCAGATCAATTGATTCTTCTTTAACACCAGTCTGACTATCAATGAAAGCACTTAACTGACTTATTGTAGAATTGGCAATAAAGTTCTTAAAGGTCAGTGTAACTCCAAACTTTTCCTTTATCTGGTTTATTACCCTGATGCTCAACAATGAGTTACCCCCAATATCAAAAAAACTATCAGTTACTAATACATCATTAGTTTTTAAGGTATCACACCATATCTCATGAATTGTTCTTGCAGTGGGGCTTAGAGTAGTAATATCAACACTTTCCCTCTTTTCCAGCTCACTTGTATCAATGTTCAATGCTTTCCGGTCTGTTTTCCCATTAATAGTTTTTGGGAATCCATGCATCAGCTTAAATGCAGATGGTATCATATATACCGGAAGCTTCGCTCTCATTTTCGCCAATATATCCTGTTTCTCTATCATGAAAGACTCCGGGACATTCAAAAAAGCGACTAACCCGTAATCCCCTTGTTCAACCTTTACTGGCTTGATTACAGCTTCAATCACACCTTCAATCTCTGACAGAACCGATTCTATTTCTTCCAGCTCAACCCTGAAACCTCTTATTTTTAGCTGGTTATCAGCCCTTCCAAGGAATTCAATATTCCAGTCGGGAAGCCATCTGACAAGATCACCAGTCTTGTAAAGTCTTTCTCCGGGATTGTGAGGATTTTCTATAAAGCATATCTTGTTTAAGTCTTCCCTGTTCAGATATCCCGGTGAGAGACCATCTCCTCCTACGTATAACTCACCTATCACCCCTATTGGCTGATAATTAAGATACTTATCAAAAATATAGGCTGTCGAGTTGCTATTTGGTCTTCCAATTGGGATACTTTGATCAAAATCTTTCTTTACACTGTAAACGAGAGATGCGCAAGTGTTCTCAGTTGGTCCGTATCCATTAATTATTATAAGATCAGGGTTGACTTTTCTTAACCTGTTGATATGAGCAACTGGCATCACATCACCTCCAAAAGCTATATATCTAATTTTTTTAAATATATCAGGTTGGCTTTCGAATAGTTTCGTAAAAATTGCTGGCGTAATAATAATAACTGTTATTTCATTTTTCAACAATTCATCTCCCAGAGCGTCTGGATTTAGAAGTGTTTCTTTATCAATAATATATAAGGATCCTCCATGTAATAAGGGGCCCCATATTTCTAATGTACTCATATCAAACACAATAGGTGCTTGCTGAAGAAACCGGTCATCAGTAGTAATGTTAATCAAGTTTGTGTTGAATAACGTACGCAGGACACATCGATGGAGAATTGGTGTTCCTTTGGGGACACCAGTTGTTCCTGAGGTATAAATAATGTATGCAAGATCTTCAGGATCGTTTATTATCTGCAAATTGGAATTATCGCGGTTGTACGAGTCTTGTGAATTTAAATTGAGTTTTTGTACTCCTTCAATCTCAATCCCCATATACTTGCCTTGTACAAGCACAGCCTTTATACCGGAATCCTTCACAATGAAGTTAATCCTTTGTAGCGGGTATTCAGGATCAACAGGTGCATAGCACCCCCCTGCCTTCAGAATGGCTAACATCCCTACTATCATCTCCAGTGACTTGTCTGTAAAAAGTCCTACCGGAGTGTTTTTCCCCACTCCTGATTCCCTAAGGATTCGTGCCAGCTGATTTGACTTTTTATTTAACTGCCTGTAAGTATATGATTCCCCTTTAAAGGCAATCGCAATTTTATCAGGAAACATGGTAACAATCCCCTCAAATAATTCTACCATGGTTTTATCCCTTGGATAATCAGTAGAAGTATTATTTATTTCACTGATCATCTTTATCTCCTCATCAGAAATCATTGGCACTGAGTTGACAGGCATATTAATGTTTGCTGTCAGATTATTGATAAGGAGCAGGAAGTGTTCCTTTAACCTCTTAATTGTCTCAGGTTTAATAATATCTATATTGTATTCAATCTCCCCCTCGATAATATCGCCATTCTCCCACATTGCAATAGACAGATCAAAGGTTGCTGTCCTTTGATCCCCTTTTATTACTTCACTCCTTACACCGTCGAGTTTAACAGGAACAGGAACATACAGATTATTCTGCCATACAAAAGCAACCTGAAATAAAGGATTTGCCCCTGAGACACGTTCAGGTTTGATTATTTCAACAACATCCTCAAACGTAATATCCTGGTGAGATATAGCATCCATTGTTGCATCGTCAGTCTTTTTTATCAGTTCCCTGAAAGTAACCTCCTTTTCATATCGCATGCGGACAACAACAGTATTAACAAACATACCGAAGATCTTCTCCAGGCCTGTGTAAGGACGGTATGCCACAGGCAATCCAATGTTGATGTCATCTTCTCCTGAATACTTTTTCATTAACAATCCAAAAACACTCATCAGTGTGGCGAAAAGTGATGTGTCCTCTTCCTTGCTTATCCTTCTCAGATCATCGGAAAGCTTCCGGGAAAGTGTGACAGACTCCAAACCGCCCCTGCCAGTAGACTGTTCACTCCGCGGATAATCATGCGGAAAATTCAATACCGGTGAACATCCCCTTAAATTCTCCTCCCAGAATGAAACCGACTCGGTATTCCTCTCCTTGCCACTCTCCCATAGTGCATAATCATATTGCTGAAACTTCAGTTCTCCGAGTTCAACATCCTCACCCCTCAATAACCCGTTGTATATCTCACTTAAATCATTTACAAAGACACCCTGGGACCAGCCGTCAAAAATTACATGGTGTATACTCATATGAAAATAATGCTCATCCCCGGCTGTCTTTATCAAATATAAACGGTATAAAGGACCCTTCTCCATATCAAATCCTTTCCTCGCATCTTCATTGAGCACGGATTTTATCCTCTCTAATCTTTCATTTTCAGGCAGGCCTGTCAAATCTTCAAATGGTATATCAATATCTCTTGGTACAATATCACAATAAGGCTCACTGTCAATCTCCTTTATTACTGAATAAACAACATGATGCCGCTGAAATAACTTTTCCAGACTCCTCTCAAATAACTCCCGGTAAAGTAATCCTTTGAATCTAAAAGTTGAACGAATGATGTACAAAGGCACATCAGGATGTAATTTTGATAAAAACCATAAACGCTTCTGATTTCTTGTCAGCGGCAGATTGGTCGTTCCTGTCAAATGTGTCAGTTTTAGACTCAAAGGGTCAAAAAAAAATTTAGCAACTCTTCTGGATAGTTTATTATCGAATTAAGGATGGATCTGCTCCGAATATATCTACCTGAAAATGATTTTAAGAAACTCCTTAACTTTTTTATAAGGGAAATTGTACTTTTTTCCTACTTTTACTATATGTCTCCAAGGTCTTTCTTGTATTTTGCAGCAAGTTTTTGTGGCCAGTCTGAAACAGGCTCAAGCCTTCCGGTAAAGAACCTGAAAATAGGCGGCTCCTCAACGAAACGCAAACCGCCGATAAGCTTTCTGTTCTGGTATACCCAGTTTAGCCTG
>DATKXL010000152.1:0-2494 GCA_035529055.1 Bacteroidales bacterium | reverse complement strand
CACGATCACGCCTGCACCCAATAAAAATTGTACCAGTCCCGAGAGCTATCGGGAGGCAAAAAGCACGCCATACCTGTCTTGCCACCGGGACAATTTCCCGGCTAAAGTACCAGGACCAGTGGCCGGATGGCTGCGCCAGGTAACACAACCTCCCTTTATTGCCGGGCCGTCAGACTGTCTAAAAACCTACCCTTTTTGTTGATAACTATGAGGCTGGTGATTCTTCAAAAAACTTTGAGTTTTGTATCTTAACTACATGAAATTCATACAAGGACATAACAGAAACCAGATTCATCTTTTCCCGGTTTCGCTGGACCAATCCATTGACCCGGATAATGAAATTAGGATAATCGACCTTTTTGTCGATAGCCTTCCTATTAAAGATTATGGATTCAGAATGGACTATATCGAAAACGGCCGTCCGGCATATCATCCTTCTGATTTACTCAAACTCTTCATTTACGGGTACATGAATAAGGTGCGGTCGACCAGGGATCTGGAAAAGGAATGTAAACGAAACATTGAAGTAATGTGGCTTTTAAAGTGCCTCAAACCTGATCATAACACAATTGCCAATTTCAGGAAGGATAATCCCAGGGCCATCAAAAAAGTATTCCGTGCTACGGTTCAGATTGCTAAACATTTTGACCTGATCGGAGGAAAACTTATTGCCGGTGACAGTACAAAACTGAGGGCTCAAAACAGCAAGAAGAATAACTTCAACCAGGCTAAAATAGACCGCCACATAGCCTATATTGATAACAAACTTGAAGATTATACCCGTGCTCTTTCAGAACACGATAGCGACGATGTAAAGAAGGTTCAGCAAGAAATTAAAAAGCAGCAAAACAGAAAAGACCAGTACAGGGAAATCGAAAAACAACTAAACGAAAGCGGGGAATCACAGATCTCTACTTCCGATCCCGATAGCCGGCAGATAATGCTTCGTGGCAACATCACTGAGGTATGTTATAATGTTCAGACCACTGTTGATGCAAAAAACAATATACCCATTGATTACAAAGTAACCAATCAGAACGACAGCAGGGCAATGGGCAATATGGTCCAAAGGGCAAAAAGCATACTCGGGTGCAATGACTTTACAGCTTTATATGACAAAGGATACCACACAGGTTCAGAGCTAAAAACCGCACAGGATTTAGGAGTTGAAACCATAGTTGCAATACCTGATGTCCCCTCAACGAGCCAGGCTCCTGATCACGAATACAACTATGAACACTTCAAATATGATCCTTCCTCAGATACATACACCTGTCCGCAGGGTCAAGTCCTGAAAACAAATGGAACGTGGTATAAAACTCACGGCAGAAGAAATATTCTGATCTCATTTAAACAGTACAAAACCAAAGCCTGCAGATCATGTCCGGCGAGGATGAAATGTACAAGGGCTAAAACCGGAAGGCTAATTGAGCGAAGTATCTATGCTGAGTATTATGAAAGGAACAGGAAAAACAAAGAGGAAAAGGAGCAGCTTTACAGGAGGCGTCAGGCTATTGCAGAGCATCCCTTCGGAACGATCAAACGACAGTGGGGCTTCAGCTACATTCTTACAAAACGGGGGATAAACCGTGCCGGTTCAGATGTCGGTTTCATGTTTATTGCATACAATCTCAGGCGTATTATCAGCATTTTAGGGAAAGATCAGATGATGGAGTATCTGAGGATACTTGTTTCGTTGTTTTTGACTATTTCTTCCTCTTTCAGACGAAAAATAAGCCGGTTAAAGGCTTCTGTTTTCCAAAAGATAATTTGTCACTGGCAATTACAACTGTCCCTTAGATCGCTTTAAATTGAATGAAAAACATCCAGAAAAAAAGGTTCTTGGACAAACTCCCGTTATGTGGCATAGCAAGTCAAAAAAACAAGTTATCAGCATTTTAGATAATTTCTCATGGAAAATTAAATTCTGCATTTTTATCGGGACTACACCATCTATAAAATTTATCTTGACATAACCGGTTTGCCCCAACGCACCTTGCAAATTGTAATTCACGGTTTTGTATTTTTAAATTTACAAAACCGGCCCATGAGCACAATTTGCAAGTTTTGCCTGCCCCTCGCAAACCTTGTTCTGTTCCGTCTACCGGGACTTTTAAAGTGCTACGCCACATAACGGCTTAAATAAATATGTATTCTAAATATTGATTACAATATTAAATACTAGATCATTAAGAAATTATACCTTAAAGTATGCCTAAATTATAATTACTAAATTTGATACAAAACAGCTTATCCAATGAAACTTAAAATCTTATTATTTGTAAATGCTATTTTCTTCTTTATTAATGGAATATGCGCGTTGCTAATACCTGTAACAGTACTATCACTTTATGGTGTAACACCTGGACCTGAGCAAAACTTTATGGGGCAATATGCTGGAATGGGCTCTATTGCAATTGCTTTGATTACATGGCTATCAAGAAATATTGCAGATTCTGTAGCTAAGAGAAGCATTATTCCGGCCCTTTTAATA
>DATKXL010000151.1:0-2115 GCA_035529055.1 Bacteroidales bacterium | reverse complement strand
AAGGTATTGCAACGATGGTTTCTACTCCAAGGTCCTGTGCCGTTTTTAATTCTGAGCCGGTATGATAACCTTTATCATATAAAGCTGTGAATTCATTTGTCCCGAGTATGCTTTTTGCCCTTTGAACCATATTACCCATCGCCTTACTGTCATTCTGATTAGTTACCTTGTAATCTATGGGAATGTTGTTCTTCGAGTCAACAGTGGTTTGAACATTATAGGCCACTTCCGTGATATTATTTCGGATCATTATCTGGCGGCTCTCTGGATCTGAAGTTGATATCTGTGCCTCTCCGGATTCTTTCAGTTGTTTTTCAATATTTATGTAATTGTCTTTTCTCTTCTGCTGTTTTTTAATCTCATCTTGTATTATCTGCTTATTATCTGCGTCGTTTTCAGCCAGGGCCCTGGTATACTCTTCAAGCTTGTTATCAATATAGGCTATGTGGCGGTCTATTTTAGCCTGGTTGTAGTTGTTCTTCTTGCTGTTTTGAGCCCGAAGTTTAGTACTGTCGCCAGCAATAAGCTTTCCACCGATCAGGTCAAAATGCCTGGCAATTTCTACAGTTGCCCTGAAGACTTTCCTTATGGCTTTCTTGTTGTCCTTCCTGAAATTGCCAATAGTGTTATGATCAGGTCTGAGGCACTTCAAAAGCCACATTACTTCAATGTTTCGTTTACATTCCTTTTCCAGATCCCTGGTCGACCGCACCTTATTCAAATAACCGTAAATGAAGAGCTTGAGTAAATCAGAAGGATGATATGCCGGACGGCCGTTTTCGATATAGTCCATTCTGAATCCATAATCTTTAATAGGAAGGCTGTCAACAAAAAGGTCGATTATCCTGACTTCATTATCCGGGTCAATGGATTGGTCAAGTGATACCGGGAAAAGATTGATTTGGTTTCTGCTATGTCCGTGTACGAATTTCATGTAGTTAAGATACAAAACTCATAGTTTTTTGAAGAATCACGAGCCCCATAGTTATGAACAAAAAGGGTAGGTTTTTAGACAGTCTAACGGCCCGGCAATAAAGGGAGGTTGTGTTACCTGGCGCAGCCATCCGGCTACGTGTCCCGGTGCTTTAGCCGGGAAGTTGTCCCGGTGGCAAGACAGGTATGGCGTGCTTTTTGCCGTCCGGGTAAAATTTTTATTGCATACAGGTGCGGTCGCGGTACAAGTTTGATAGCCGGCCGGATCTTTCTCCCGGTAGATGAAGTTGGAAAAAAGCACTGGCGCAGTGTCGCGGTACAAGTTGTCTCGAAGCCAGAAAATTGTCATGGAGCAGGATTTTTATTGATGGTAGCTGTGCGAATCCGGGTGCCGGGTTAGGCACTGGTCCTGGTAAGTGGCTCGGAGTCATGCAAAAAGCATGACAAGCAACTTACCTTTATTGTCCGTGTTATAGCAAGTGCTGTTATGAAAAACAATAACAAGCTACATATCACTTAAAGTTCCACACCAGATCACTGTTAAAGTCTTCCCAATCACCCACAACCAATTTTTTATATTGGTCGTATATGATATAAGAAGCATTCAAATCTATTAATAAATATCCATCCAGTTCGCTCTGCCATTCTGAGATGTTACAAATTTTTTGTGTAGCATCACCACAAAGGCCGGCATATAAGATGATAATACTTTGGTTGTCAAGGGGATTTTCAATAATTTGAGCAACTCCCTGAGTTGACTGTTCATAAGTATTTCCCTGCCATATGAATTTTTTATTATCGAATTTAATAGGAAAACTTTCATGGAATCGCTGAGTTATTTTATTGGTTTCAGGCCGTCCAAAGAGAACAATACACTTTGTTCCAAGATCTTTTGCGTTTACATCAGTATCAGCCTTAATTATTTCTGGACCTAAACCAAGAAATTCTTCGTTAAAACGCTCAGCAGCTGCCTTGTTTGCTTCAGATTCAACCAGACTACCGTAAATAACAAGTATGTTTGGATAAAAATCCCAGAGCATCTCGAGGCGAGGCGGCATCCATCGGATAGTCGGGATATGAAAATCAGGATCAACAGTTATATTTACAGGTTGGTACGCTGTAAAAAACTCAAAATCCTTTCTATAAGAATCGAGCCATATTTTCTGGCTTTCCTTGCTTTTT
>DATKXL010000150.1:0-2974 GCA_035529055.1 Bacteroidales bacterium | reverse complement strand
GTTAACAATTGGTGGTGGCAAATCTTACCGGTAAAATACGGGAGGTAAGATAGTACTGCTATATTGTAATGATATATCACCGGCCTGTCGAACTCTCGGCAGGTCGTTTTGTTTTTAATCTAAGCATCAAATTAATTTAATATGAGAGAAACAAAACTGTTCACGAGTTTATATCCTTTTCCTCCGGGTCTCGCTGATATTATCACGCCGGTTACTATTTACCTTAAGATCAGAGACCAGTTTCCTAATGCCATATTGCTGGAAAGCTCTGATTATCATGGCAATAGTAACAGCATGAGCTACATCTGTTTTGATGTGACAGCGGTATTTAAAGCAGATGATTACAAAATAAACATCACCTACCCCGGTGGTGAAAAGGAACAAATCGGGATAACAGACAAATTCACTTTACACGATACATTTAATAAATTTTTGAGGTCGTTCAGCATTAACAGGAATGCCGACCTGATTGGAGTATCTGCTAACGGACTGTTTGGTTATACTATTTATGATGCAGTTAAATATTTCGAAAACATTAATTTAAACAAAACAATAAAAGAAGAGTGCCATATCCCTGAAATTCAATATTCCCTTTACAGGTATATTATAGGAATCAATCATTTTAACAACCGCATTTTCCTTGTCGAGAATCTTCTGGAAGGAGAAAAAAGCAGAAATGAAGAGGTTAAAAGCCTTTTGCGAAACCGCAGTCTTGGAACTTTCCAATTTGAATCACTGAATAATGAAAGATCAGATATTACCGATAAGGAATACATCGAAATGGTCGGAAAAGGGAAAAAGCATTGCTTCCTTGGAGATGTTTTCCAGGTAGTCCTGTCGAGGCAATTCAGTCAACAGTTTCTTGGGGATGAGTTCAATGTATACAGGGCTCTACGGAATATTAATCCTTCTCCCTATCTGTTTTATTTTGATTATGGGGGATACAAACTTTTCGGATCTTCTCCCGAGGCACAATTGGTTATTGAGAAGGGTGTGGCCAGGATAAATCCTATCGCCGGAACCTTTAAACGATCTGGTGATGATGAAGAAGACAGGCTATTGGCCATTGATCTTACAAATGACAGGAAGGAAAACGCCGAGCATGTCATGCTGGTCGATCTGGCAAGAAATGATCTCAGCAGGAATTCGGATAATGTAGTTGTAAAGACTTACCGGGAAGTGCAGTTTTATTCACATGTTATTCATATGGTTTCTGAGGTGACAGGTAAACTGAAAGATGGATTTAATCCAATAAAGATTTTTGGAGACTCGTTTCCTGCAGGAACTCTCTCGGGTGCACCAAAATTTAAGGCAATGGAGCTTATTGACAGTTTCGAGAACCGGAATCGGGGTTTTTACGGTGGTGCCATCGGATATATTGGCTTTAACGGGGATATCAATCATGCCATCATGATCCGTTCATTTCTTAGCAGGAACAATACCCTCTATTATCAGGCAGGAGCAGGTATTGTGGCTGCCTCTGTTGAAGAAAACGAACTTAATGAGGTGAATAATAAGCTTGGAGCCCTGAAAGCAGCTATAGCGATGGCCTCCAGGATATGATTATTTAAAACAGGCAATAATGAAAATAATGGTATTGGACAATTACGATTCATTTACTTACAATCTGGTGCATATTCTGAAAGAATTGAGCAAGGGGCCTGTAGATGTACACAGGAATGATAAGATCGACCTGAAAGATATGGGTAAATATGACAAAATTGTAATTTCTCCAGGGCCGGGAGTACCCGAGCAGGCAGGAATTACGAAGAAAATGATCGAACATTTTGCTCCCACAAAGAGCATTCTGGGAGTTTGTCTGGGATGTCAGGCCATAGCAGAGGTTTTTGGGGGAAGTCTGATTAACCTCGCCCAGGTGTACCACGGGGTGGCAACGAACATTATTGTTCTGGATAAAGACGACAGAATTTTCAGGGAAATTCCGGTAAGTTTTACAGCCGGAAGATATCATTCATGGGTGATCAATGAGAACAATCTTCCTGCCGGTCTCAAAATAACGGCGAAGGATGATGAAGGAATGATTATGGCTATAGCACACTTAACTCATGATGTTAAAGGAGTCCAGTTTCATCCCGAATCTGTTCTTACAAAATATGGGAAACAAATGTTGCTTAACTGGTTGGATGTTTAAGTCAAGTGAATTTGAAAATTTGAAAATGAGACAATGAAAGAAATTCTCAAAAGACTAACATCACATCTTACTCTCGAAAGGGAAGAAGCGAGGAGTATATTAAAAAAAATTGCCAGTGGTGAATATAATAGTTCACAGGTATCATCTTTTCTTACTGTTTTTATGATGCGAATGATAACTGTTCCCGAGCTTGCCGGCTTTCGGGATGCACTACTGGATTTGTGTCTTACAACAGACCTTTCCGAGTATGAAACGATCGATCTTTGCGGGACAGGCGGAGATGGAAAAAATACTTTTAATATCTCCACTCTGTCGTCGTTTGTCGTTGCAGGAGCCGGTGGCAAAGTCTCCAAACATGGCAATTACGGGGTCTCCTCAGCCTGTGGTTCCAGCAATGTACTGGAATATCTGGGATATAAATTCACAAATAACCGTGATACTCTCAGGAAGCAGTTGGAAATGGCGAATATTTGTTTCCTCCATGCACCTTTATTTCACCCGGCAATGAAAGCTGTTGCCCCAATCAGGAGGGATCTGAGTGTGAAAACCTTTTTCAATATACTCGGCCCAATGGTTAATCCGTCGTTCCCGCATAACCAGTTCGTGGGTGTATGGAGTCTGGAGACCGCAAGACTTTACAATTACATTTATCAGCAGACCGATAAGAATTATACAATTGTGTATTCATTGGACGGGTACGATGAAATCTCGCTTACCAGTGAATTTAAGATGATCTCCAATTATGAAGAAGAACTTCTTTCTCCGGAAAAGATTGGTTTACCCAGACTTACCCATGAGGATCTTTTGGGTGGTGTAACAGTT
>DATKXL010000149.1:0-24376 GCA_035529055.1 Bacteroidales bacterium | reverse complement strand
TAGTTATAAGTCATTTGACCAGCTCTGATGGCTTCGAGATTCGGTTTATTGGCTAAATCAAGAACGGCGCCAATACCCCAGAAGAACAACCCAAGCCCCCAGTTTTGAACCGTAAACATAGAAGCATAAGCTGTTCCCAGGCGATTTTCAGGAACTATTTTAGCAACAGACGGCCACATCGCAGCAGGAACTAATGAAAATGCAATGCCCAGGCTTAAAAGACCCAGATAGGCCAGAATTTTAACACTAAAAAGGGACAAAGCAATATGCGCAAATATCAAGAGAAGAGAACCTAATATCATTAATGAAGCGCCTCGTCCTTTTTTGTCAACATAACTGCCAAAAATGGGAGTAAACAAAATCGTTCCAAGCGGAATTAGAGATGCAGTCTTTGGTCCGTTTGAGAACCATAACTTAAAAGTATCTTTCAAAAAGTACACAAATACCAAAAAGGCTGCAAATATAATTATCATTGAAATATTTTTATTTGCCCGTGATTTGATCTTTGAAGGAACCAGGGAGAAAGCTAATCCGAAGATAAATAATGCAATGAAAACACTTGAATTACCAATTGCCTTGCTTCCGAAGAGAATGATATTACTGTTTGGATCATCCGGGAGAATATAGCTGAAACCAAACTTATTAACAAGCATATCAGGGGCATACTGGATAAAAGGGAAAACAGCTGCATAAAATGAAACGCATAGCAGAGCAATGTAAATAAATGAAGGATTGGTAGCTAATTTGACAAGGTCGGAAAATTTGAAATCTTCATCTTCACTGCTTTCTGCAACCAAACCAGCTCTTTGTTTGTCAAGCTTTTTATCAAAAAAAGTATAAATCAGGAAAAGAATTAATGCCAAGCCAATCAGAGTAGCCGCGAAAGTCACAGCAGGAGAAACATGACCATTAGCGATATCGGGTGAAACTGCAATACCCAAAGCAGAGCCAAGCCGTCCAAATCCGATGTTTATAGCCATTGCAAGTGCTAGCTCGTATCCTTTAAACCATTTAACAATTGTTCTGGTCGCCACAACACACGTGATTTCAAGGCCGGATCCGAACATTATCCTTCCGATTATCATAATCGTAAGCATAGTCCCATGTTCCTGACCAAAAACACCAGCTGATGCCATTGCTGTTATTGCTCCGCCGACAGCAGCAAGTCCTCCGAAAACCAGTCCTGCTATCCGGATACCCCATTTATCAAGAACTATCCCCCCCACTATTATCATACCAAACATGTTGGCAATAGTTGTCAAACCAATCAGTCTTCCAAATTCTTCACTGGTAAAACTTAATTCCGATTCCATTAACCCTTTAAGTCCGGAAAAAAAGTCCTGAAACCAGTATGTGGCAAACATCAGGGCACTTAGCAGTACCAGTACAATCCACCTGAGAGTAGTCGAATCACGCAGTGTCTTTAAATTAGCTTCCATGTTATTTTAGTTAGTTCTTATGCCGGTAAATGTAAAAAATAAATTCATTGAAACCCGCAGCAAATAAAAGTTATGCTGAACCTTTCTACCTGATAAATTGTTAGCCTTGATAAATTTATGTTCCATTAGGAATTTTAAAAGAAAGAATTTCTTTTAATTTTGCACATGTCGTTTTAATACAGAAATCTAAAATTATTATGAAGAAGATACTGACTTTTGCATTATTGATTACTATATCGGTTGCATCATATTCCCAGAAAGAAGATGTGAAATGGTACACTATCCAGGAGGCTGAAATTCTGAGCAAACAGGCTCCTCGTCCTATATTTATTGATACCTATACAGACTGGTGTGGCTGGTGTAAAAAAATGGATCAGGAGACTTTTACAAATTCGGTCATAGCCGATATTCTTAACACAAAGTTTTACCCTGTCAAGTTCGACGCTGAAGGTAAAGAGAGTGTTAATTTTTTAGGACAGACATTCATTAACGATGGTAAAGCTGGCAGGGCTCATCAACTGGCAGTAGCACTGCTTCAGGGGCAGCTGTCCTACCCTACCGTGGTTTTCCTGACGCAGCAGGATAATAAATTTTCCGTATCACCTGTACCGGGTTTCAGGCAACCTAAAGAAATGGAGGTGCTCCTTAGTTTTTTTGCTGATAAGGCTTACCAGAATCAGAAATGGGAGGATTATCAGAAGAGTTTCAAGGGGAGAATACAATAAATCATCAGGCAACAGGCATCAGCTTTTTAAATATTACCTGCCGATGATGAAATTGGCCGGCAATTGTACTACTTCACCAAACTGATAAATAAGCTGCCGGGAATTGCTGAGTATTTCGTTTTCAAGAGTTATTTTAACGGCCACCACATCCGGTACCCGATAGAATAACTTTTCAAATTTTGATGTTGAGGAACTGATTTGTTTCTGAACAACTGTAAGCTTTTTTGTTTTTTCCTCGGGCAGGAACTCAATTATAACAGGGGTTCCTGTTTTTTCACCATCAGCGGCAGGACCCGTATTTTCGGAGAATCTAAAGAGTGTCACCTGTTTCCCGGTCATATTTTTACGGGGAATGATCTGGAAAATGAATGTCTTGTTTTCCTTCCATATTTTACCGGAAAAGAGTTCCGTATAATCCTTTTCAAGCCTGTTAATTTCATTTATAGCAGCCTGGCTCTGAGGAAATACGTTAGCCTCACCGGTAAGGATAAGATGCTTTCCATCCCTGAGTTCCATTAATCTTCTGGCAGCTCTGTCAGCAAGCTGGTCCAGGGAGAGTTTCTGTTTCTTTTCAACAAGATATGGTATCCTGATGAAAGTTGTATCAACATTTATTAACCTGTAAGCAGTATCATTCCTGGCCTGGAAATACTCATCAGCACCCAGATCAAAAACTCTCAAATGATTCAGATCGGCTGCTCTGTCCGGATATCTTGCTTCTCCCTGATAAAATGATTCCGGATTCAGATCCATTATCAGCCCGGCCTTTTTGAGCGACAGCATATTTTTATGAAATATTGAGCTCGCCCTGATAACATAGAACTCAGATGGGTCAAGCTCCTGATGCGTCTGAATGGCTACGCTTTTTATTGACCAGTTTTCAGTTTCATTCCTGATTACATCAGTAAGCCCAAGCATATCCCCTGCATACCGGGCATAAGGACCTGGTTTTTCAATAACCCTCTCAGTTTCAACTTTCACGTTAATAACCGTCAACGGGAGACCATAGATAAGGCTTCCATCCTTTATGGCTACATTATCTGACAGGGAAGAAACTACAGCCTTCGAACCGGCAATGTCCTTATTCATAGAGCATGACCCTGTGAAAAAAATAAATATTATTACGAGTGAAAGTTTTAAGAAAGTTTTCATAATCATGTCTTATTAATCTTTACAATCTGGTGTCTATTCTTTATCTCAATTTCTTTCCGGTGCCTGATTGCTGAATGATCTCATTTTCATAAACGCATTCCCGATGTTTTCAATTATGTCAGATGCAATAAGTGTTTCAAAGCCTGATCTGACAGCTGCAAGATCACCGGCAAGACCATGGAGAAAAACTCCTGCCAATGAGGCGTTCTCAGCCGGATAACCCTGAGAAAGCAAAGATAAGATAATTCCTGTAAGTGCATCGCCGCTGCCTGCCGTAGCCATTCCGGGATTGCCTGTGGTATTAAAATAAACCCTGCCGTCAGGTGTTGAAATTGAGGTGTAAGCGCCTTTTACAACAACAACACATTTGTATTTTCCGGAGAACTCAACTTGCTTTTCAAGACTTTTAAAACTGTTATCGCTCTTACCTGCTATCCTCTCAAATTCTTTTGGATGAGGCGTAAGGATTGTATTTTCAGGCAATAATGATAACCAATCTTTATTCAACCCTAAAATATTAAGTCCATCAGCATCAATAATCATCGGTTTATGGCAGTTCAGAAGCAATTTATGCAGAGCAGCCTGTGTAACCGGATCAGTTCCTGTGCCGGGACCAATGGCCAAAGCGTTGTAACGGACAGGATCGCTAATCTCTGATATATATATATCTGAATTATCAGTAATTACCATAGCTTCAGGGACTGATGATTGAAGGATTTCGTACCCGCAGGACGGGATATGACAGGTAATCAGCCCGATTCCCGTTCTGAGAGCAGCTTTTGCACCAAGTATTGCAGCCCCCATCTTACCATAAGAACCTGCAATAAGCAAGCCATGGCCATAGTCGCCTTTATGATCAAATTTCATCCTCTTCTTCAGAAGAGGTAATATATCCCTGGTATCGGTTAAATACAGAGAGGATTCAGTTCCCCGGATTGCTTCAGGGTGCAGACCAATAGGCAGAACAATCCATTCTCCTGTAAATATTCTGTTTTCGGCGAACATAAACGACAGTTTAGGGAATTGAAAACAAAGAGTATAATCAGCTCTGATGATATTTTCCGGTAAATTGTCACTATTATCCTCGCTGAACAAGCCTGACGGAATATCAACGGCTATCACTTCTGAATCAAGGGAGTTAATCTTCCTTATTATATCAGCAGCCAGTCCCTTTGCTGGACGTGCAAGTCCGGAACCGAAGATGGCATCAATTATAACATCGCCTGAATAAATTACAGGAAAATGATCAACCTCACTTATTATTTTAAAAGGAATCCCGGTCTCTTTCTCCAGCCTTTGCCTGTTAATTTTCCAGTCGTCAGTTGTTTTGTCAGTAAAATTAAGATAATAAACACAGGCCTCATACCTGGCTGAATGCAACATTCTTGCAAGAGCAAAACCATCCCCTCCGTTATTGCCCGGACCAGCGAAAACTATAAAGCGTCTCGATCTTTCATATCTGTCAATGCACCATTTGAACAACTGACCTGCAGCTCTTTCCATCAGATCCACGGAAGATACAGGTTCATTTCTGATAGTAAATTCATCGATCTTCCTTATTTGTCCGCTTCGGAATATTTTCATTATTTATTTAATTTACAGCACATTCAATTTACCACAAGTAGCATTAAAAAATAAAATTACAAAAACCCTCGTAAATAAAAGGTAACTGGGTATTAAAAATGAGATGGTGGTTGTTGAAAAAGGCTCGATTTACCCCCCATCCCCCCAAGGGGGGTTTTGTAAGGATCAGTAAATCAACAAGTCCCCCCTGGGGGATTTAGTGGTAAGAATATAAAATAGACCTCTTTGGACAGCCCCAAGCCAAATATTTGTTGTTTCAGAGGGCAATAGTGTTAAATGATATCAAATCTGTTTTTGTTCCCGGTTTTTTACTTATGAAAAGATTAATATATTTGTTCCTGCTCAGAGTGTTGATTTTTAGTTTTAAAAAAATCAACCGGATAACCTGATCTCTGTTAATGACATTAATAAATATTATTAACTAACCAATACCTAAGTTTATGTTAAAGAATCATCCCAAGGGATTACTGGTAGCCTTTTTCTCCAATATGGGTGAAAGGTTTGGATTTTATACTATGATGGCCATACTTGTTCTCTTTCTACAGGCCAAGTTTGGACTGCCGGCCGAAAAAGCAGGAGGCATTTACAGCTGGTTCTATTTCAGTATTTATGCATTAGCCCTGGTTGGCGGTATTCTGGCCGATACCACTAAAAAATATAAATTAGTGATCCTGTCAGGTATAATAATAATGTTTGCAGGATATGTTATTATGGCTGTGCCGGGGATGACGCTGACCATAACCATAGTAGGTTTAATGACCATCGCCCTTGGCAACGGGCTTTTCAAAGGAAATCTGCAGGCCGTTGTAGGGCAGATGTATGATGATCCGAAGTATTCAAAATTAAGGGATACTGCTTTTATGATCTTTTATATGGGTATAAATGTAGGGGCCTTTTTTGCGCCTTTTGCAGCAAACGGAATGCGTAACTGGTGGCTGAAGGTCAATGGGTTTGCTCACGACGGGAGTCTCCCTTCTCTTTGTCATCAGTACATTAACGGAACACTTTCTGACACAACAACATTCCAGCAACTTGCCGATAAAGTGAATATCAGCGGACCAGTAGCTGATCTCTCACCTTTTGCTCACTCTTACCTCGAAGTTTTCTCAAAAGGTTATAATTATGCTTTCGGGATTGCAGCAGCAGCAATGATTGTTTCACTTCTGGTGTACATTATTTTCAACAGGCTGCTTCCCAATAAGGAGAAGAAAGTGACTGAAGCCGTTCCGAAGATCGAATTTAAACCTTTACCACTCATAGCTGCAATTTTTGCAATAGGTATTACAGCATTCGGTTTGCATTTTATCAGGCAGGTAGGCTGGGCTGCAGGTTTTGCATTCGGTCTTTTTGCCGGGTTTGTCACATGGATCTTTATGAGTTCTCATAAGGAAGAGAGAGCCCGTATAACAGCTCTTGTTCTTGTCTTTATAGTAGTAGTTTTCTTCTGGATGTCCTTTCACCAGAACGGGCTTACTCTGACCCTTTTTGCACGTGACTATACTGTAAAACAGGTGGGTCCTTTCACCAACCTTTTCTTCACTCTTCCGTCGATACTAGCCGTTATAGGATCAATAGCCGGTCTGGTACTTCTGATCAGAAAAAACATCCAGGCAAATGCCAGGATAGCAGGAGGCATTCTGCTTGCGGCAGCACTTGTTTTTGCATATTTCAGACTTACAGGAGCTGATGCCATGAATTCAATCTCACCCGAGATCTTCCAATCGTTCAATCCCTTATTTATCGTTGCTCTTACATTCCCTGTCATGGGCATATTTGCATGGCTTAACAAGAAAGGCATTGAACCCTCAACACCCAAAAAGATTGGAATAGGAATGATAATCGCAGCCTTCGGATTCATTATTGTTCTGATATCATCAGTAAAACTTCCCTCACCAATTTCTCTGGCCGGGATACCTGTTGCTGACGAGTTCAGGGTCTCCCCATACTGGTTAATTAACAGTTATCTAATTCTTACCATTGCCGAGCTGTTCCTTAGTCCGATGGGACTCTCCTTTGTTTCAAAAGTAGCACCATCCCGTTTCCAGGGTCTGATGCAGGGAGGATGGCTGCTTGCGACTGCCGTCGGAAACAAACTGCTCTTCGTGGGAACATTGTTGTGGGATAAAGTTGAACTGTGGCACCTGTGGCTGGTATTCATAGTCTGCTGCTTTGCTTCAGCAGCGTTTATTTTCTCTATTCTGAGAAGACTCGAGAAAGTTGCTAAATGAAAGTACTGAAATTTGGCGGTTCATCTGTTGGCACACCTGACCTGATAAGAGGAGTTAAAAGTATAATTGAATCCGAAGATTCCCCTTGCGTGGTTGTAGTCTCTGCCTTTCAGGGAATTACTGATGATCTGAAAAGAACAAGCGAACTTGCTGCACTCCGGAGGGATGAATACAAACCGCTTTTAGATGAGATTATCCACCGACACACGGCTGCTGCAAAAAATCTGGTCACCGGCACAAATCAGGAAAAGGTTCTTTCAGCCGTTGAAGTGATGCTGACCGGAACAAGAGAGGTCCTGAACGGGATTTATCTTTTAAGGGAGTTAAGCAAACATGCCCTTGATCAGGTTCTTAGCGTGGGAGAAAGATTATCATCCCTGATAATCAGCAATTTTCTTGATGGGAGCCGGCACATTGATACACGGGAACTCATAAAGACTGATGATAACTTCGGTAATGCAAATGTTGATTTTGAAAAAACTGAAGGTCTGATAAGAGAGAAGATTGACAGGACAGAAAAATTGATAATTGTGCCGGGGTTTATTGCAAGCACCATTGACAATGAGACCACGACACTGGGAAGAGGAGGCTCTGATTATACAGCTGCGATCATAGCTTCCGCTCTTGATGCAGAAGCCCTTGAAATATGGACCGATACTGATGGCTTCATGACAGCAGACCCCAGGAAAGTTGAAAAAGCCTATGCAATAGAGAGCCTGACCTATTCTGAAGCTATCGAGTTATCTCATTTCGGTGCAAAAGTTATTTACACCCCTACCCTCCGTCCCGTTTATAAAAAGCATATACCTGTTTTTGTCAGGAATTCATTTAATCCTTCAGAAAAAGGCACGATAATAAGTGATAAACCGACCAACGGCAATATAAGTCCCATCAAAGGAATCTCATCAATTGACCATGTTGACCTTATCACCCTTCAGGGAACTGCAATGGTCGGCGTAACCGGAACGTCAATGAAACTCTTTGGAGCTCTGGCAAAGCACAATATCAATGTAATTCTTATAACTCAGGCCTCGTCGGAATATTCAATAACCTTTGCCTTAAATCCGCCGGATACCCGGCAGGCAACAACAGCAATCAATCAGGAATTTGAAAAAGAGATTGCCTATAGTAAGGAGCTGAAGATTCTGGTCGAAAAAGACCTGTCGATAATTGCTATTGTGGGAGAAAAGATGAAGAATACACCAGGTATTTCGGCAATCCTTTTCAGGTCGCTCGGAAGGAACGGGATAAACGTAATAGCAACTGCTCAGGGTTCCTCAGAGTTGAATATATCGGTAGTGATAAAAAACGAAAATCTGCCTAAAGCTCTTAATGTTATACATGATGGCTTCTTCCTTTCAAGGTATAAAGAAATGCATCTTTTCATAGCAGGTACAGGCTTTGTCGGAACAAGTCTTCTGAAACAACTGCAAAAACAATATGACATCCTTCTCAATGAGCATAGCCTTAAAATAAATCTGATCGGGATAGCAAACTCAAGGAAGATGCTGATTTCAAAAAAAGGTTTGTCCCTGAACAACTGCCGGGAGAACCTGAACATACTGGGTGAAAAAAGTGATATCATGGAATTCGCACAACAGATAACAAAACTCAATCTCCGTAATTCGGTTTTTGTTGACTGTACTGCAAATTCAGAAGTTGCCTCAGCTTATGAAGAGATTCTTTCGCGCTATGTTTCTGTTGTTACCGCAAATAAAATAGCTTGCTCCTCGGAATACAGTTATTATCAGCGGCTTAAATCGATTGCCAGTGAAAAAAGTATTCGTTTCATGTATGAAACTACCGTTGGAGCAGGATTGCCTATTATTAAAACGATCAGCGACCTTGTAGTAAGCGGTGATAAGATAATCAAAATTGAGGCTGTTCTTTCCGGGACCTTAAACTTTATTTTCAATACAATAAGTCCAGTAATACCATTGAGTTCAGCTGTAAGGATGGCAAGGGAGAAAGGTATCTCAGAGCCTGACCCGCGAATTGATCTTGACGGTACAGATGTAGTCCGAAAAATTCTTATTTTATCGCGGGAAGCAGGATACTTAATTGAAAAAGAGGATGTTAATGTTATAAGGTTCCTGCCTGAAGAGTGTTTTGAAGGAGATCTTGAAGACTTCTTCCTGAAAGTAGGTGAGCATGATCAGGAATTTGAACAAAGAAGAAAAGAATTATTAAAGAAAAACAAGAAGTGGAGATTCTTTGCAACCATGGAACTTGGCAAGGCAAAGGTGGAGCTTATTGAGGTCGATTCAAGTCATCCTACATTTGATCTTGAAGGCAGCAACAATATAGTACTTCTCACCACTGAACGCTATCGCGAACTTCCTATGGTAATAAAAGGGTATGGTGCCGGAGCTGATGTAACGGCTGCTGGTGTATTTGCAGATCTCATGCGTGTGGTTAACGTATAATCTATCGGTTAGATTGAATCAGACTAATCTATATTATTCAACGAACCAAAGGGCGCCCGGAGTCTCATTCAAAGAAGCTCTTCTGAAAGGATTGGCTCCTGATGGCGGATTGTATATGCCTTTATCATTTCCAAAGCTTGATCGCGGTGAACTTGAGAACTTTTCTTCGGACGCCTATCCGGAAATCGCTTTTAGATTAATCAGCCTTCTGACCGGGGACGAGATTAACAGAAATGACCTGATGGGAATCTGCAGGGATGCATATGATTTCGATATCCCGCTGCAAAGAGTTTTTGAACGGAATTATATTATGCGGCTCGACCAGGGGCCGACAGCCTCATTCAAAGATTTTGCTGCCCGCATGATGGGACGTCTTATGCAATACTTCCTGACTCTTGATAATCAACATATTACAATTTTAACTGCAACATCAGGAGATACCGGCAGCGCTGTCGCCAGCGCATTTTATGGTCTTAATAATATCAGTGTGATAATTCTGTTTCCATCAGGTGAGGTAACTGAAATGCAAAGGAAACAGATGACAACGCTCAAAAAAAATATCAGGGTAGTTGCAGTGGATGGCAAATTTGACAACTGCCAGATGATGGTAAAAAAAGCATTTACTGACCCCTTGCTTTCTCACATCAAGTTGTCGTCGGCAAACTCAATAAATATTGGCAGATTGCTCCCGCAGTGTGTCTATTATTTCTGGGCATGGTCGAGGCTGTCAGCTAAAGCCAATGATCCGGTGGTCTTCAGTGTTCCATCCGGAAATTTCGGGAACCTGATGGGAGGTATTATTGCACGTGAAATGGGACTGCCGGTAAAGTGCTTTGTAATTGCCACCAACGAAAATGACGAGGTTCCTGTCTATTTCAAAACCGGGATATACAGAATTTGCAGCCCTTCGAAGAACTGCATTTCAAGTGCTATGAATGTTGGTCATCCCAGCAATATGGCAAGAGTAGTTGCACTTTATGGCGGTATTATGGACGAAAAAGGTATTATACTCAAAGAGCCTGACCTGGGAAAGATGCAAAAGGACTTTTTTGCCATAAGCGTTACAGAAGCTGAAACCAGAGACACAATTGAGAAGAGTTACAACAGATACAAAGTTCTGCTTGAACCGCATGGGGCAGTTGCCTGGTGCGGGTTGCAGAAATATCTTGGTAAAAATTCGGTGAGCACCCCTGATACTCAGCTTAACGTCTCGCTTGAAACTGCTCATCCGGCAAAGTTTCAGAAAGAGATAGAAGAGATCTTAAAGTTCAGACCTCCACTCCCTTCTTCTCTGGAAAATCTTGAAGATAAAACTGAAGAATATATATCTTTAGAAAATAATTATGAACTGTTCAGGAAATATATCCTCAGTAATTATTAACCCTAATACTTAATATATAAAGAGAAAATGTACATAGTTTGTTGTGACCTTGAAGGTGTGCTTGTACCTGAAGTATGGATAAACGTTGCAAGATGGACAGGGATAGATGAATTAAAACTGACCACACGGGATATAAGCGATTATAATGCTCTGATGAAACGAAGGCTTGAGATACTTCATCAGCATGGGATTACAATCAGTGACATTCAAAAAGTTATCTCCCTGCTTGAGCTTATGCCGGGAGCGTTGGATTTCATAAGCTGGCTTCATACACGCGCCCAGTTGATTGTTGTTTCTGACACCTTCAGAGAATTTGCCGATCCGCTATTAGAAAAAATGGGGTGGCCTGTACTGTTCTGCCATCATCTCACAATAGATAAAGATGGTAATATAACAAATTTCAACCTCCGCCAGCCAGATGCCAAAAAAAGCGTGGTAGAGGCATTGCAGTGTCTTAATTATAAAGTAATCGCTATCGGGGATTCATATAATGATATTTCAATGCTACGAAAGGCAGAACTCGGAATATTGTACAAACCACCAGAGAACGTCATTAATGATCATAGCGATATGAGGGTGGTTAATTCGTACAGTCAGTTAAAACATATTATTGCAGAACTATTGGATAAATAATTTTAAACCAGGAACCTTGAAACTACCACCCTCCTCCAGAAACTGGCTTACAATAATCGGCTCCATCATTGCCGCAATTAATTTTTTGCTAATTATCCTTCTGTTTATTATCTCAACTCTTTTTGACAAAGGAAGTACGAATCTGGGATTATTTATTTATGTTATTCTGCCCGGGTTCCTTCTGATGGGATTGATATTGATACCGGCAGGAATGTATTTCAAAAGGAAAAGCATAAAAAGAAGTGCTCCCACTGACAAAGCCAGGCTTCCTATGATTGATCTTAATAATCCAAGCCATAGGCAAGCATTTATTATCTTCACAATAGCAACAATTGTTTTTCTTTTCCTGTCAACTCTCGGAAGCTTTGAAGCATACCATCTGACTGAATCAGTTGAATTCTGTGGTACATTATGTCATAAAGTGATGGAGCCCGAATATACAGCTTACCAGAATTCGCCCCATGCAAATGTTACATGTGTTGAATGTCATGTAGGTTCAGGAGCCTCCTGGTATGTCAAATCTAAACTATCAGGGCTTCATCAGGTTTATGCGGTGCTTACAAAAACTTATCCTTCTCCGCTTGAAACGCCTCTTCATGACCTCCGTCCCGCCAGGGAGACTTGTGAGAGGTGTCACTGGCCTGAGAAATTTTATCCACGTTCCCTCCAGACAAATAAATATTTTCTTACCGATTCTTTAAATTCTGAATGGGATGTTATACTTCAGATGAAAATAGGTCCCGAATATGTCGGACTTGGTTTCCGGGAGGGTATTCACTGGCATATCAATCCTTCAATAAACATCGAATATATTTCTGAGAATGATAAACGGGAAATCATAACATATGTAAAGTACACAGATAATACCACAGGCGAGACTATTATTTACATGGATCAGAATAATCCCGTCTCAGACAGCATTTTAGCGCTGCAATCAACCCGGACGATGGATTGTATCGATTGTCATAACCGGCCATCGCATATTTATAATTCTCCTCCAGTATATTTCGACAAAGCTATGCTTACCGGATCGGTTGCAAAGGAGATTCCATTTATCAAGAAAGTCGCGATGGATATACTGAGGCAGACATTCACCGATAAAGAGAATGCTATGTTAATGATAAGAGACAGTTTATTAAGCTTTTACAAATCAGGTTATGGTGAGTTTTTTGCAAGTAATAATGACTTAATAAACAGCTCAATCGGCTCTCTCCTGAAAGCATTCAGTCAAAATACTTTCCCCGGAATGAAAGTTGCATATGATGTTTATCCTGACCATATCAGTCATCTTGAATCTGAAGGTTGTTTCAGGTGCCATAATGATACTTTCAAATCAGAAAATGGCCGTACTATTACCCGGGATTGTAACCTGTGCCATACAATTGTTGGTCAGGGAAAACCCGGAATGATGGAACTTACAAACGTCAGAGAATCCCTGGAATTCCAGCATCCTGTCGATATTGGTATGGTTTGGAAAGAGGCAAACTGCTCAGAGTGTCACCGGTACCTCTATTAGGGAAGCTGGTATTCCTGAGCAGCATGTCTATTTCAGTATTTCGGAGGTGTATTTATCTGCGATATCTGACTGGTCCCTGGCAAGTCCCTGAATAAGTACTATTTTATTCTCTTTCCATGACAGAAAGATCGTTCCGTTATATCCATCGGTCAGCACATATTTCCCTCCTCCTTCATCAACAGGGGAAATACCCGTTGAAGCAAGATAAATCTCAACCGTTTTACGGCTTTCATCCGCAGAGGCGCTTTGCAGAATATAAACAGAAAAATTATCAGACCCTACTTCATATTGGGCTTTGAAAGCCTTATTCAAAAAATTGTGCCCCAGCACACTCTCATTAATGAAAGTCTCCTCATTTACCTTTTTACCACCGGAGGGAAATTGTAAAAGCAGGGCCGGCATCTCAGCCTCACCCTCAAGCATTCCGGCAATCCTTACTGCTAATGATTCTGCAGCCTGGATGGTTTTTACCTTTTTTGAATATGTCCGTATTTTGACATAATAATTCCCTTTGAAGAAATTAATTGCTCCATCGGCAATATATCCCTGAGATCCCAGATTCATGAAACGGAAAGAAGGAGACCGCTCCGAAGAATAGATGCCGAATGCCATGGTATTATCGGTATGCCTGTAAATCTCAAGCTTTATAACTTCTTTGCCTTTTTTGTACTCCGCAACATGCAGATCAATAAATCCCAGCGCCAGGTAAGTATCTGCAGCACCGTTTATAAAGTCCCACAGGTTATCAGGGACAAATACGGGATAATCAGTATGTCTTTTAAAACCAGCAAGATCGGGATATTTAATATCCTGGGCCGATAAAGATGCTGACAGAAAACCTGTTATCAATAATAACAATATCTTGTTTTGCATAAAAATTAATTTGGTAACTCAAATTTTTTCTAAACCAGAAAATCAGCAGGTATGCTCACCAGCCGGGAAATATCAGATATTTTTTCTCTTACGCTGAAATTCCGGGTACACTGCACTTTACAGGTACCACACTCTTTACATGGATCAGCTACTGTTCCGAGCTCTCCCAAAAGTGATTGAGCCATGGCTGGGTTTGAATATCCGTAAGCGTACATATATGCTCTCATAAGGTCGGGCACCGGCAGATTCATCGGACAGGCAGCGAGGCAATTACTGCAACCCGTACAATAAAGCCCCGGATCAGTACTTATTGCAATGAGATCATTCTTTTCCTGTTCTGTCATGTTAAGATCAGCTAAAACTTTCAAATTAAGCTCCAACTGGTCAAATGCTGTCATTCCGGGTATAGTAGTGCTGACATCAGGATTTGACAAAACCCATTTTAATGCTGCTGCCGTATTGATGGGTCTGGTCTTTTCCTTGTCAAGAAATCCACCACCAGCCAATGTTTTCATGGCAACGATACCTATCCCTGCTGCTGCAGCCTTTTTAACTGCAGCCTGCAGTTCATTTACTGCTGCATGCCTGAAGTTATAAGAAGTAAGAATTACATCCCATGTATTCTGGGAAGCGGCAGCATTAATCACCAGAGGTTCATTCCTGTGTGTTGAGAACCCTGCGAACCTGACCTTTCCCTCTTTTTTAAGTTTATTAACGGCGTTAATAATGGGCTTGTATTCAAGCATCTCCAGACTGCTGATATCATGAACATAAAGAATATCAACATAATCCATTTTAAGCCGTGTCATACTTGTATTGAATTTTGACAGAAAATCTTCCGCTGAAGTCTGATCAGTAGGTTTTCCATCTCTGTCGGTCCCTATAGGTTTTACTTTTGTTGCCAGAAGGAATGAATTCCTTGGATAGTCTTTAAAGAGGTTACCAAGCATAGTTTCATTATTTCCATTCTGATATCCGTTAGCTGTGTCAAAGAGAGTTATCCCGTTTTCGTAAGCAGCTTTACAGAGACCCGCGTTATCCGATCTCATTACACCAAAGCTTACAACAGGAACCTTAAGACCCGTCTTACCCAGAGTCCTGTATATGATATTCTTTTCCTGGGTCGGCGAAGCAGCTGAAACCAATGCAGGAGAAATAGCTAAGCCTGCAGCACCTGTGAATCCTGTCCTTAAAAATCCTCTTCTGTCTATCCTTTTCATTTGAATGGTTTTAATTTAATTTTCTTATTCTTACACTAATATCAGTATCCTTCAATAACCCGATTATTTCGTTTGTATCAGTATCGCCAAAATGATAAGGGTACAGGATTTCAGGTTTGAATGATTTTACTGCATCAGCAACCATGGCAGGAGTCATCGTATATGGCAGGTTCATGGGAAGGAAAGCTACAGAAATATTCTTCAGAGCTTTCATTTCCGGTGTGTTTTCAGTATCACCGGCAACATAAAATCTTTTATCTCCAATGGTAATTACATAACCGTTGCCAGTTCCCCTGGGGTGAAAAGGCTGACCTTTTACCCTCTCATTCACAATATTATAGGCAGCTATGGCTTCAATAATGATATTATTGATCTTTTTTGTATCGCCTGGCTTCATAACCTGGGCCCAGGGTACCTGTGATGCTGAATTATGGTTGCTTATCAGCACGGTATTCTCTTTGCGCAACTCCCTGATCAGTTCTGTATCAAGGTGATCGTAATGCTCATGAGTGACAAGTATCATGTCGGCTTTGGGAAGATTTCCGTAATCACCCGAGCTCTTTACCGGATCAATGTGTATTACAAAATTTTTTACTTTAAACATTAATGAACCGTGCCCGATAAAGTGCATATCAACGGTACCTGCCGAAGTGCTGATCTGATCAATAGCTATCATATTTACCAATTTTAACGTGCTCAATATACAAATATTTATCTTATTACATAAAAAGGTGAAACAGCTAAAATGTTAATATTTCTTAAAGTAAAGGCATGGGTATCAGATATGATTAACAACTTATCAGAAATCGCTTGAAAATCAATTGATATGTATGTAAGTTTCCTGATAGTCTTTAAAAAAGGTACGATTGTTGATACTTTAGTCAAAATTACAATAACTACTTAAACCAAATATTGTTTTTTTAAATAACTTGCCAACGGAATTTAGGTTATTGTGTTAATTAATTAACACTTATGCGTTTAGTGAAAGATAAACATACTAAATTATTAGTATTGATGTTGTTTTTTTCCGCATTTGTCAGCGGACAGGCAGGGAAAAGCTATAAATACAAACCTGATGGCCGGTTGCAGATAAGCAATATTGTTTCAGATAATCAGTCAATTACTATAAACTATTCATTATCAGAGCTTAACGTTGAAAGCATCTCAAATGACGAGGGATCATTTTACCGTGTATCCATACCCGGACATACTCCTTCAACTGATCCCGGTAAACCTGAACTTCCCGTTTTAAACCGTCTGATCATAGTTCCTGAAGGTAGCTCCTGTTCTATAAGGATCACCAACATAAAATCATCTAAAGTAAAACCCTCCCGACAAAGCTTCAGGGGTATGTTAATACCATCACAAGTTGGAGAAACAAAAGAAATACAAAAGGAAAAAGAAGGCTTTGTAATTGATAAGAAAATTTATGCTACCCGTGGAGTTATCTCCAGGGATACTGTAACAATTGAACCCCTGGGAAAGATTCGTAATAAGGCTCTTTCAAACCTGATAATCTCCCCGGTCAGATATAATCCACGTTCAAACAATATCGAAGTTATCACAAATATGACTATCGAAATCAGATTTGACCAATCCCTTACCGTATCATCAAAATCAATCTATAATGAATCTTTTCTTTTCCAAGAATCTTTAACCAAAGGTGTGCTTAACTATAATCCTGAAGATGTGATAAATGGATATTCCAGTCAGCCAGTAAAAATGGTAATCCTTACCGATACAAGCTTCCGGAAGCATCTTGAGCCATTATACAAATGGAAAACCCAGAAAGGATACAAGCTAAATATTCTTTACAAAGGAGCCGGGCTTGCAGGAGACAATTATACAGACATTAAAAAGACTCTTGATAACATATATAAATCCGCTTCTTATGATGATCCTGCACCTGAATACCTCCTGATTATCGGCGACATTAGCAAAGTACCATATTATGGAACAGGTTATGTGACCGACATGTATTACGGTGAATTTAACGGTAATGGGGATTATATACCTGACATGTACATTGGAAGGCTGCCTGTAAAGGATACCACCGAGGTAAAAAATGTTGTAAAGAAAATAATCCAGTATGAAAAATTTCAGTTCGCCGACACCAATAATTTTTATTCAAGAACACTGGTCGCAACAGGAAAAGATGAAAGTTATGCGAACTATATGAACGGCCAGGTAAAGTATGCGATTACAAATTACCTGAACACTCAAAATAAGATCACCGATTTCCACTTCTATTATCCTGAAGGTTTTACAAAGAAGGATTCCATAATGAAGCTGATCAAAAAGGGAATTTCATTTTTGAATTACACAGGGCATGGAGTCTCTTCAGGATGGCTGCATCTGGATATTAAAGTACCTGATATTGCCAAATTCAATAACCCGGGTATGTATCCATTTGTAATCAGCAATGCATGCCGGACAGCCCAGTTTAATGATACCACCTCATTTGGAAATAAGATTATAACAGCATCACAAAAAGGAGCAATCGGATTTATCGGTTGTGCAAATGATTCCTACTGGGATGAGGATTTTATCTGGGCCATTGGACCAGGAACACCCTCCTCTGATCCAAAATATTCATCTACCGGACTTGGAGCCTTCGACAGACTGTTCCATACGCATGGTGAGTCACCATCCGATTGGTTCATTTCGATGGGGCAGGTAAACTATGCTGGTAATCTTTCTGTAAGCTCCAGTTCATCAGCCAGAAAGAAATATTACTGGGAGACATATACACTGCTGGGCGATCCCAGTATTATCCCAATTATTGGGAATCCCGGAACATTTGATATTTCATTGCCTGATACTTTGCCCAACGGGATAAAATCACTCTCTTTGACTATTGATCCGTTTGCATACGTTGCAGTTTCACACTTTGACACCCTTTGGGATGCATCGTTTGCCAGTCCGTCAGGATCTGTAGTGCTTGATATGCCAGGTCTGTCAAATGATTCCTGTCTGATAGTAATTACGGGGCAGAATAAAATCCCGATAATTAAGACTATCTACTTTTCAAATGTCAGCAAAGAGTTCATCAATCTGTCATCGTCAGGCATTAACGATATTACCGGGAACAATAACGGACTTGCTGATTTCGGAGAAACATTCTATCTGAAACTTAAAATAAGCAACCTTGGTCTGATGGATGCAGCTTATTTATCAGCAACCATATATTCAAATTCTGAATGGATTACTGTAAATAACAATTATGTTTTTATCGGAACACTTGCCGGAAAATCGGAAATAGTACTTTCAGAAGAGTTCGGCATCAGCATTGCAAATAACGTACCCGACAAGGGAATAGCAACCATAGACCTGGTCCTGAAAGACAACAAAACAGAAAAAAAATACAGGATCGACATAATCCTTCATGCTCCGAAACTGGAAATAATAAACTGCATAATTGATGATTCGGTCCTTGGTAATCATAATTATACAGCTGATCCCGGAGAAACATTTAACCTCTTATTCCAGATCAGAAATCTTGGAAGCAGCAATATTTCCGGTCAGTTTAATTTATCTACCAAGGAGGAATACCTGACCATTCTTGATCCGAGCATCAAATCAGGAATACTTCAGTTTGGAGAGATTACCAATATTATGGCACCGGTAAAAATATCTGAATCAGCCTTTTCAGGAGATTATATCTCGCTATTGACTTCACTTGACTGTAATCCGTATTCTGTTGACAAAACCTTCTCTTTCAGAGTCGGCAGGATCAGGGAAAGTTTTGAATCGTCCAATTTCAGAGTATTTCCATGGATAAATTTGAGTTCAAAGCCATGGACAATAACCTTATCAAATTCATTTGATGGCAGCATGTCAGCTCGGTCAGGTTTAATACCTCATAACGGTACCTCCACATTAATGATAAGAGCCTTTTTTTCTGATTCAGATTCAATAAAGTTCTACTATAAAGTATCTTCAGAACAAAACTATGATTATCTCACGTTCAAAATAAACGACACAGAAATTTTCCGCAAATCGGGTGAGACATCATGGGAAAGAAAAGCAATACCGGTTAAGGCCGGGTTGAATAAGATAGAATGGACCTACAAGAAAGATAATTCCGTTTCGCAGAGCGCCGATGGAGCATGGCTCGACCTGATTGATTTTTCTGTTTCCGGTACTGTACGATATATTCAGAGAGATATTGAAGTTGCAAGAATTGTATCACCTGTACAGAAAGAAATCTATGGTCTGGAACCTGTTACAGTTAAAGTTTTAAATACCGGAAGAGATACAATAAACGGATTATATCTTGCTTTCTCCATAAATGATAATTCCCCGGTAACGCAATTCTTTAATACGAAAATTCTTCCGTACGGCGATTCTGTTACCGTAACATTTGACAGAAGAGCTGATCTTGACCTTAATGGAATTTACAATATTCTTGCTTATGGTTATGATAATAATGACGATTATCTTGCAAACGACACTCTGAGCATCAGCATCGAAAACACTGAAATTGAAGAAACGCTGGATGTGTTCCCTAATCCCTTCAACGAGCAGTTTCAGATAGTTATGAATTCACAATCCTCCGGACAAATAAAATTGACTCTTAATAACCTGGCAGGCAAACGATTCTTCAGTGTTAAAAAAGAAATTACGTCAGGAGAAAATACATTTGTAATTGACGGGAGCTATCTGAGTCCTTCGCTTTATATATTGAATATTACAGGTGATCGTATTGAAAAGAACATACCTTTAATTAAAACCAGATAGAATTCGCACTATTTGATATCTTTCAGATAAAACTTAAAGCACTTTTATCAGCTTATGACAACAAATATTCCTACCCGAGATGAGGCTCTTGCACTTTTCAGGAAGTATAATGATTCCGAAAGCCTCTTAAAGCATGCCCTTGCCGTTGAGGGTGTTATGAAGTATATGGCCGGAAAGTCGGGTGAAGACGAAGAAAAGTGGGGTATTATAGGTCTCATACATGATCTTGACTATGAAATGTTTCCTGATCAGCATTGTATAATGACAGAAAAGATCCTGAGAGAGAATATGTGGCCGGAGGAATACATTCGTGCAGTTCTCAGTCACGGATGGGGTCTGGTTACCGACATTGAACCACGATCGTTGCTCGAAAAGACTATTTATGCCATTGATGAATTGACAGGTCTGGTTGCAACAAGCGCGCTTGTCCGGCCTTCAAAAAGCGTTCTTGACATGGAGGCACGATCGGTTAAAAAGAAGTGGAACGACAAGAGGTTTGCGGCTGGTGTTGACAGATCTGTTATAGAAAAAGGGGCTGAGATGCTTGGTGTCTCCCTGGATGAACTTATAACAGATTGTATTATGGGGATGCGGGGGGTGGCAGAGGAAATAGGGCTGTAGGGTAATTAACCCCCCAAAACCCTGTTTTGCCCCCCAATCCCCCTATAGTGGGGCTATTAAATAATAGAAGTTATTGCACCCCCTTCAGGGGGAAGGGGGTGCAATAATTTACATCTCCTTGATCTTAATATTCCTGAACCATACATCATTACCATGATCCTGAAGGCCGATATAACCCTCTTTGGCAGGATTAACAAACCATTCCCAGTCTTTGAATTTGGAATTAATCACCATTTTCTTCCATTCGTCGGTCCACAGGTGAAATTCAAGTACGTTTGCTCCGTTTGATTTAAAAACAACTGTTCCCTGATAAACCAGTATTCCTACCTGGTTCCATTCGCCAACAGGCCTGGTATTCTGTGGAACAGCAGGGATCAGGTCGTACAAAGAACCTGCCTTACGGTTTCCGTCAACACCCAGGAGTGCATCAGGGTGCCTGTCGTTATCCAGTATCTGCATTTCAGGAGATGACTTGTAAATTGGTTCGTCAGGTATTTCCTGACCAAGAATAAATATTCCACTGTTTCCACCCTCTGAAATTTTCCATTCGAGCGATAGTTCAAAGTTGCTGAATTTTTTGTCATAGATGATGTCTCCACCAGCACCACCGGCTTCACCAGCGCCGGAACCAATGCAGCGCAGAGTACCATCTACAACTTCCCATCCCTGACCGGGGAAAGCAGGCTTATTATATCCGCGCCAGCCGGCAGTTGTCTTACCATCAAATAGACTTACCCAGCCATCGTCAACTGCTTTAGAGGATTCTTTCTTGCTCTTTTGTCCGCAAGATGTAATTCCCATAACAAGAACAATTAATAAAATAATTTTTACCAGCTTCATAAAAATATTGGTTTATGTTAAATGTTTAAAATAATATGTAGAGACGCAATGCATTGCGTCTCTACGTAAATTATTGATTTATTCCTTATGCAGGCATTGCCGGCAATAACCATCCCTGACGGTAGTTATGTTTAACCATTTCTGCTGCAAACTGTTTTGCATTCATCGGATCAGTCCATTTCTTGGTAAATGTAGGATGACCATCTTCGATCGTGAATGCGTCTTCTACACAGATTCTCACTGTTTCTGCATCGCCAATGTTTGTGAACTCCATTTTTTCACCATTCCATTCAAGTTCTTTATTAAGACCCTGAAGACGGACAGCCAGCACTCCCATAACGACCATTTCGTTAAACGGACCAGCTTCTGCGAAGTCGGATTTTGGAGCTACTCTTGTTTCCGGGCTCTCTTTGCAGGCACGTACCCAGTCCATTTCATGGCTGACTTTTTCAGGAAGTCTGCGTTCTGTTTTGGCAACGGTTGGCACACGGCCTGAAAGCAGCCATGGATCTCTGCCGTAGCAGCCACATATAAGCTTGTCTTTTGTTCCGTGGAAGATAACTCCTCCGCCGTTGTTATTCATATTTTTCCCTGCCGGCCATCCGGTTGGTTTGGCAGGCTGTAATCCGCCGTCGTACCATATAACTTCAACTTCGGGGTATTTCATTTTTGACCCTCTCGGAGTAACTCTTTCAGGATAAACAAGTTTAACCATCTGAGCATTAGGAGCACAGTCGGTTAACAACAAGGTTGAGCTTCCCTGAGCTTTGACCGGATACTGCAATTTAAGGCCTTTGAACACAGGGTGAAGAATATGGCATGCCATATCGCCAAGGGCACCTGTACCAAAATCCCACCAGCCTCTCCAGTTCCATGGTGTGTAAAGGCTGTGATATGGACGCATAGGAGCCGGACCAATGAAGAGATCCCAGTTAAGTGTTTCGGGTACCCATTCACCTTTTGCCGGACGGTTAAGTCCCTGTGGCCATATAGGACGGTCGGTGAATGCTTCAACTTTTCTGACTTCACCTATTTCGCCATTCTGCAGCCATTCCACGGTAAGATTAACGCCTTCACCGGATGAACCCTGGTTACCCATCTGTGTTGCAACTTTATGTTTTACAGCAAGCTTTGTGAGCAGCCTTGATTCATAAACAGAGTGAGTAAGAGGCTTCTGGACATAAGCATGTTTGCCCATGGTCATACCAGTGGCAGCAATGATTGCATGGGTATGGTCTGCCGTTGCAACTATCACAGCATCAATTGATTTACCCATTTCATCATACATCTTCCGCCAATCCCAGTAAGGCTTTGCATCCGGGCTTGCTTCAAAGACTTTCTTTGAGTAGTACCAGTCAACGTCGCAGAGCGCAACTATGTTCTCTGTCCCGACGACAGCTCTCAGGTTGGAATTACCCATCCCTCCTATACCGACAACAGCAATATTAAGCTTATCACTTGGAGCTCTGTGGCCGAGACCACTGATCACTGAGCCCGGGACAATTGTCAGGCCTGCAGCAACGGCACCAGTTCTTCCGATAAAGGAGCGGCGTGTAAGGTTTTTTGATTTTTCTTTCATCATCAGCTATTTTAAGATTTATAAATTTTATTAATAAGTAAAAATAGTAATTTCAAATTGATTTTCACAAAAAAAATCAGGAGCAGGAAAAACTAATGACATTATAATTCACGTATCCAGATATTTCTGTATGCTACCGGGTTTCCGTGATCCTGCAGGACAAGTGGAGCGGCTCCGTGTTTCTTAATAGCATACTCGGGAATCCCGATATACAGAGTCGGACCTCTTAAGCTTACGTTATTCTGAATCAATACTCCGTTATGCAGAACTGTTACCCTGGGAGGAGTGAAATAGAGAGTCGAATCGCTGGCAAACCGCGGAGCAGTGTAGATAATATCATATGTCTGCCATTCTCCGGGTTTCCTGCTTACATTTACAAGGGGCGCATGCTGCTTGTAAAGACTTCCGGCCTGACCATGTCTGTAGGTCCGGTTATTATAGCTGTCAAGAACCTGTACTTCATAAAGTCCCTGAAGGTAAACACCGCTGTTTCCCCTTCCCTGACCATCACCTGACACCTCAGCCGGGGCTTTCCATTCAATATGAAGCTGGAAATCATTGAATTTCCTTTTTGTCTGTATAACGCCCGATCCTTTTACACATACAAGGGCGCCATTTTGTACAACCCATTTTGTGGGATTTCCCCTGCTGTCGGACCACTCCTTATTGACATCAGTTCCGTCAAACAGGATTAATGCGTCGGATGGAGGCATTCCAACCTGTGCACCCGGTTGAATGATGGGTACTTCCGGATCCATAATTTCTGTCATCTGGGGAGTCATCCGGTTTGGATCTGCCTGCCTCTGTTGAGGAGGTGCACTCCTTTGTTGTTCCTGTCCAAGACACACAATGCCCGTGAACAGCATTAAGCTAAAGATCATTAACTGTTTCATCTGATTTTAATTAGTTCGTATTGATTAATTGATGTATTATTAAAAATATTTAAAAATGATATCTATCCAATATCTTTAAAAGAGAAGGTGTACTCACCGATTATCAATTTGTAATCTTCAAATCGTAATACACCCTCTCAAAAATAGTAACCTTTTTAAACAAAGCATAAAATAATGCTTTGTTTTAACTTTTTTTAATAACCCGGATTCTGAATCAGGTTAGGATTCGCATCTATCGCTGTTTGTGGAATAGGAAACAATGTACGATACGCAGGAAGCGGATTATTTCTCCAACCGGGGATTGGATTTAAAAATGTACCAAAGCGAATTTTATCCTCCCTTGCAAATCCTTCCCAGGCTAACTCCCATCCGCGTTCATTAAAAATATCATCCAATGTGACGCTTGTCTTAAGCTTGAGAGGATCTGTAAAAGCTCTCTTTCTGATCTCGTTAACCAGGCGGATTGCTTCGCTCTGCTCAATCATATACAGAATCTGATTGCAGACGGTTATTCTTGAAAAACAAG
>DATKXL010000148.1:0-2878 GCA_035529055.1 Bacteroidales bacterium | reverse complement strand
ACTTCGGAATTATAATAATGACTTAAATAATGATCCAGAAGAAATGAATAAAAGATGCCCGCTGATAAGCTTAGCTGAGGTTTTGAGGGTATTGCAATCCGGAGCTGAGCCGGAACAGTAAGAAAGCTGAAGTCCATTTTTTCAACTGACGAATAATAGTCAGGCACAAGCACAAAAGATGAACTCCATGAATATGGTAATACATATAACCATTGCGGACTGGAATAACCCTTATGCTCATAATAGAATGTTGAGAAGTTAAGACCTGTTTGTAAGCTAAAAAATTTGTAAAAATTATAGTTAAGGGTAATACCCTGTAACGGGCCTGGTTTATATTTCCATTTCCCGGAATAGCTATTCCCGTGAATATCTGAAAAATTAATCCCTGTTACAAACCCTGCAGACAGCTTCTGAGAGTAACTGACTGAATGAAGGCTGATTATCAGAAAAAAACAGATTAAAGCATAAAGCTTTTTCATAGGATTATTTTACGATCTCACCCTGTTTTTGGGTAAAAATCATGCTGCCATCGTATAAAAAGATGTGTCATTTCATCTCATTCTCCGATGCCACCATGGTTATAATATGCTATGTATTCAGACTACCGCAGGTACAACATAAGGTGAGCGGTAGTTCCTTGTCAGCATGGCATCTGCTTCCTTATCATTTACAAATTTTTCCTTCTCACCGTCAAATGTCAGTTCTCTCTCCAGACGGTAGGAGATATTTGCCAGAATCGGAAGAGCAGAAGATATGAAACCCTCTTTAATATTGCAATGAAGAGTTTCATCCTTACCGGAACGGATGGCATCAATAAAGTTGGCATAATGTTCAGTTCCTCCGGGAGCAACGAGGAAAGTAGGATCAATTGCCTTTGAGCCACCCTCCTTTGAACCTGCAAATGGCTCTTTTTCGCGCTGGCGGAAAGCTTTCCATGTTCCTCCCTCAAGTTCAAGGTAACCTTCAGTGCCGTAAAAAATGTTCCCTATTCTGATACCAAGGCTCGATTCATCATTCGTATATCTTCCCCTGGTCTCAAATTCAAGTATTTTACCATCTTTATATTTAAACAGCGAGGTTTGAGTGTTGGGCGTCTCCTGGGCACACTCTGCCGGGTTAATCCCAAAAATACCACCCATTGAATATATTGAAACAGGATGCTCATTTTTATTTAGTCCCCAGCGGGCAATATCAAACTGGTGAGGCCCCTGGTTTCCTGTATCTCCGTTACCGGTATCCCAGAACCAGTGCCAGTTATAATGAACACGCTTTTCGTTGTAGGGGCGCAACGGTGCCGGACCGAGCCACATATCATAATGCAGCGATGCAGGAGGAGCACCATCCGGTGCAATTCCAAAAGAATCGCGTGGTTTGTAGCAAAGACCTTTTGCCATAAATACCTCACCTATACCCCCATCATGAAGAAACTTCATTGCCTCAACAACACTATCTATTGAACGGTTCTGGCAGCCGGTCTGAACCCTTACTTTATATTTACGGGCAGCTTCAACCATTTTTCTCCCTTCAAACACATTGTAACATGCAGGCTTTTCTACATAGACATGTTTTCCCGCCTGGCAGGCCCATATTGTGCCCAGGGCATGCCAGTGATTGGGCATGGCGATGGAAACAGCATCTATCTCCTTGTCATCAAATACTTTGCGCATATCCCACTCGGTTACTACCTTCTCCCCTGTTTTTTCAAGAACAGTTTTAGCCCTTCCTGCAAAAAACTGCTCATCAGCATCACAAATGGTTTTCAGGCGCACATTACGATTATCTTTCAGTGTACACCAGTTATTAATATGTCCGCCACCCTGTCCCCGAATACCAAGTACAGCCAGAGTGATACGGTCATTGGCACCAACTATTGAAGCATAAGATTTTGGACTCAGTCCAATACCGCCAATAGCGATCCCGACAGTTCCAATCATGCTCTTCCTGATAAATTCTCTTCTTTTTGTCATTTTAAGGTAGTGTTTTATTTTAACATTTTAAATATACAGTTTTTTAGAATAACTGATTCTAAAATAATTTTTGCAAACTCCTCTGGTAGATAAAAAATGCAGTGAGTGATCCAAATGCTATCATTATTCCTGATATGTAAGAAATTTTTTGCGGTAGGGCGAAGCCTTCCGGAGCGAAAAGCAGGTATGTGGTTGTTACGGCGGTCATAAAAACAGCCGGGATAAGAGTAACCCAATAGAGTTTCCGCGACCTCGCAAGATACACAGTGATGGCCCAGAGCACAACCATTGCAAGCGTCTGGTTCGACCAGGCAAAATAGCGCCAGATAATGCTGAAGTCGATCCGGGTTAGCAGAAACCCGATAGTAAACAGAGGAATACTGATAAACAGCCTGTTTTTGACCGTACCCTGCTTAAATTTCAGGAAGTCGGCAACGATAAGCCGGGCACTGCGGAAAGCCGTGTCCCCCGAGGTTATGGGTGCGGCAACCACTCCAAGCAAAGCAAGAATACCGCCAAATTTACCAAGCAACGAATTGGATATCTCATTAACAAGAACGGCTGCATTCCCCCCATTGGCAGTCATAACATCATTCAGCTCCCTGACACCGCCATAGAAGCTCATACCAATTGCAGCCCAGATCATTGCCACAATACCCTCTGAAATCATGGCTCCGTAAAACACCCTGCGTCCAAGTTTCTCATTTGTCAGACAGCGCGCCATTAAGGGTGACTGGGTGGAATGGAATCCTGAAATTGCGCATCAACTGTTTTGTGCCTTTCCCAAGATAGATACCAACAATTTCCGTGATACTCAATCCATTATGTCTTATTGATAACATGCCTGAGAAATAATCGTGCACAGCACCGGCAAAGACTGAACCAAGGACGATCCAGAGAAAAGCTACCGG
>DATKXL010000147.1:0-42349 GCA_035529055.1 Bacteroidales bacterium | reverse complement strand
CGGCCTTGCCATTTCATAATTCAGGATTTTTAAATTACTTGTATTTCAAATGCTTAGTGCAAATCTAAATATTTCCTTCTTAACCTGCAAAAGGCTTTTTATGATGTCAGCTCAATCGCCCCGTTGTGTCCGAATTCAGGTTAACTCGTTTTATTTCATTAACATTATTTTCTGTCCGTATATTCAATATGTATCTGCCAAAATATTAACACCTGGTATTACATTATCTGGTTTGATATTCGAAAAAATCTTCTTTAAAATTTGCATTTATCAAATTTCCGTTTTATTTTTGACTGTTTGGTTAAACTATATGGTTATTTTAAATGGTTAAACCTAATGGTCAAAAACTATGACTGAAAATGACAAACAAACCGAGGAGAAGATCTTTGAGGCGGCAACAGATGTGTTTGTTGAAAAAGGTATGGACGGTGCACGCATGCAGGATATCGCCAACCATGCAGGTATAAACAAGGCATTATTGCACTACTATTTCCGCACTAAAGACCGCCTTTTCAATGCGGTTTTTGAGAAGATCGCTGGTAAAATATTCAGGAAGTTTGCTCCTGTATTTGATGAAAAACTATCCCTCGAAGAAAAAATAAGATTCTTCTTCAAAGAACACATAACCTTTCTGCAGGAGAACCCCAGGCTCCCGGCCTTTATACTTAATGAAATCAACCGGAATCCGGCCAGACTAAGAAAGATCCTGAATAACATCGATATCAACAGCATGCGGATAATGCTTTATGAACAGCACAGGGAAGAGCTTAAAAAATACAATGTTACCGAAGCTGCATTACCACAAATAATGGTTTCAATGGCTGCAATGAGCGTTTTCCCCTTTGCTGCAAGAGGTGTTCTCGAAGGAATATTTGAGAAGACAGGTATCGACTTCGATCAGTATATTGAGCAGAGAAAAGAGTTCGCAGCAGAGTTTGTGATTAAAGCCATAAAGAAGTGACTGGAGTTTTGAGTGCCTGAAGTGATTAAAGTTTAAAGTTCAGAGTTTAGAGTTTAGGGTAAAAGAAAAACAGATGAAAATGAAGGTTCTGATTTTATTTATTGCAACTATTTCAGTGGCTGATCTGATTCAGGCCCAAAAGGTTTTAACTCTCAGAGAGTGTTATGAGAAGGCAATGATTTCAAACGCCCTTGCAGGAGAAAAGGAAGCATTCTCATCCATATGGCAGATGAAAGACAAAAACCTGTTAAAAAGCTGGCTGCCATCACTTGATGCCAGTGGAAACATCATCTATAACTCTTCTGTGATTGATTTAAGCAGCGCTCTCGGCTCATTGCCGGTACCCGGAATAGCCGATGCAATTAAGCCTCTCCCGCATGACCAGTACAAGATTACGTTGGACATAACCCAGGTTATTTACGACGGAGGGGCAATAAAAGGAGCAAGAGCTCTTGAAAAAGCCGACCTGAAATTAAATGAGAAACAAACAGAAACAGATCTTTATAAACTCCGCGGACAGATAAACAGCTACTATTTCACACTTCTTCTCCTCGACCGCCAGAAAGAGTTGCTTAATAACTATATGGAAATTATAAACAAGCGCATCACATCTATGCAATCAGCTCTTAATAACGGAGTTATATTGAAATCAGACATAGATGTACTTACTTCGGAGAAAATAAAGTTAAATCAGCAGCTGAGTGAAAACGAGATCCGGAAGCTCTCTTTTCAAAAGTTATTATCTGACCTGACTGGCTCAGATATTGATCCTTCAACCGAGCTGATCCTTCCTCCGCCGACAGTCGAACTGACCAGGGAATTAACAAGACCCGAATTGCAGATATTCGACATCAGAAAAGAACAGCTTGCAGCAGGAATAGAAGTTATCCAAAGTAAAAGAATGCCAAAAGCGTTTGGCTTTGCCACTCTGGGTTATGGTAACCCTCCCGGAAACAATTTCTTTAAAGATGAGTTTGACACTTATTATATATTAGGTGCAGGCATCAAATGGAACATTTTCGACTGGAACAAGGCAAAAGATGAGAAACAGATTGTTACTCTTCAACAGGGTATCATTGAAAGAAGGAAAGCTGATCTGACAGATAACCTTACCAGACTTCTGGAGGCCAAAAATGCCGAGATAGCCAGTATGGAAGCACTTATTGAGTCTGACATTGAACTTATAGCCATAAGGAAAAGAATTACATCTGCTGCTGAATCACAGTATGATAACGGGACAATTACTGCGACCGAACTGCTAAATGAGATAAACAGCGAGCGGCAGGCTGTGGTGAACCATGAAATACATAAAATAAATCTTGCACTGGCAAAGATTGAATATCTGAATATAAGCGGAAAGGAAATAGAGTAATTACCCCCCATCCCCCCTAAAGGGGGATTTAAAAACTGCTTGAATTTAGCCCCCCCTGGGGGGTTCGGGGGGTGAAAATAGCATTGAGGGGATAAAATATGGGGGAAACCAGAGAAAAATATATTATAATACCATGAAAACCAGATTATTAATAATCATTACAGCAGTCGTGCTTACCGGATGTAAAAATAAAACCAGCCAGGCAGATGCCTACGGCAATTTTGAAGCCACCGAGGTTATAGTTTCTGCAGAGACAAGCGGCCGCATCCTTCAGTATAATGCTATGGAAGGGTCGGAGATTGAAAAGGGCGGAGAGCTTGCACTTATCGATACGACCCTCTTTCATCTTCAGAAAGCTGAGATTGATGCGGGCATGAAAAGCGTCAGAACCCGCATCAGCTCAATCAATGCACAGAATGAGATACTCAATCAGCAGATTGAGAACCTGAAAGTTAATATTACAAGGATTGAAAATATGCTGAAGGATGATGCTGCCACCCAAAAACAATTCGATGATCTTGCAGGACAGGTTGCTGTTCTCGGGAAACAGATTGCTGCCAATAATACTCAGAAATTGTCGATTGCTGCCGAGCTTGATCTATTTGAATCCAGAAAGGCAACACTGAATGAGCAGTTGCTCAGATCCTACGTAAAAAGTCCGCTTAAAGGTACAATCATTGAAAAATACTCTGAGGCAGGAGAGATAACCGCTGCCGGTAAACCATTGGCAAAAATTGCTGACCTGTCGGTGATCAGACTTAAAGTTTATGTAAGCGGAGCCCGGCTTGGTACTGTGAAAATCGGAGAACAGTGCACAGTAAGGACAGACGATGGGGAAAAGGGTTACAGCTCTTTCACTGGTAAAGTCACCAATATCTCCGGGAAAGCTGAATTTACACCGAAGATAATCCAGACAAAAGAGGAGCGGGTAACCCTGGTGTACGCCGTGGAAATTGAGGTGAAAAATGATGGTACCCTGAAATCAGGTATGCCGGGGGAGGCAATTTTCTGAGTACAGATTGACAGGAATATGAGTAAAGTGATTGAATCATCGGGTGTCAGCAAAAAATTCGGAACAATCCAGGCTCTGAAGGATATCTCTTTTTCGGTTAATGAATCGGAGATATTCGGATTCATAGGTCCTGATGGTGCAGGCAAAACAACCCTTTTCAGGATCATCACAACTTTGCTTATTCCTGATTCAGGAAATATGCAAGTAATGGGACTGGATACTGTTGCCGATTTTAAAGATCTCCGCAGGAACATAGGTTATATGCCTGGGCGCTTCAGTCTCTACCAGGATCTTTCGGTTGAAGAAAACCTGAATTTCTATGCTACTGTTTTTGGAACGACTGTCAGGGAAAACTATGAACTGATAGCTGAAATCTATTCTCATATTGAGCCGTTTAAAAAACGGCTTGCAGGTAAGCTGTCGGGAGGAATGAAACAGAAGCTTGCCTTATCATGCGCCCTGATACACAAACCAAAGCTGCTTGTCCTTGATGAACCAACCACAGGTGTCGATGCAGTATCCCGGTCGGAATTCTGGGGAATGTTAAGGAAGCTTCATAAACACAATATAACAATTATTGTATCCACACCATACATGGATGAAGCAATGCGATGCGACAGGGTGGCGCTTGTACAGAGCGGAAGGATACTTTCGATCGATAACCCTCAGATGATAAAACAAGGGTTCACAAGGAAACTTTTCAGTGTGAAAGCTTCCGGGAAATATGCTCTGATAACAGCGTTGAGACAATATCCCGGAACAGTAACTGCATACCCGTTCGGAGATTCCGTTCATGTTACGTTTTCCGGCAACAGGCTGGAGAATTCGGTATTTGATCATCTTAAAAAAATGGGAATAGAAAATGTACAGATCAATGAAACTGAGGCAGGGATCGAAGACAGGTTCCTGGAACTGATGGAGAAAGATGTAACGGCGTAATGGCATAATGGCTTATATGTATAAGTAAATTTTGTGTGGATGACAAATAATACAGTGATATCAGTTCATAACCTGGTAAAGAAATTCGGGAGTTTCACAGCTAATGATAATCTGAACTTTGAAGTTTATGAAGGGGAGATTTTCGGGTTCCTGGGCGCGAACGGGGCAGGCAAAACCACAGCAATAAGGATTCTGTCGGGTCTGCTGGAGCCGACCTCCGGTGAGGTTACTGTAGCCGGCTTTGATGCCAGGAAACAGGCCGAACAGATTAAAAAGAATATCGGGTATATGTGTCAGAAATTCTCATTATATGAAGATCTGACAGTTAAAGAGAATATTACACTATATGGCGGCATCTACGGAATGGATAAAAAGCTGATAAAGGAAAGAAGCGAAGAGCTTCTTGAAAAACTTCATTTCCGGGAATATGAAAACAGGCTTATTTCTGATCTCCCGCTGGGATTAAAACAGAAGCTTGCATTTTCAATTGCTGTATTACATGAACCCAGAATTGTTTTCCTCGACGAACCAACCGGAGGGGTCGATCCAATAACACGTCGTCAGTTCTGGGAAATGATCTATGAAACAGCTTCCAGGGGAATAACATTGTTTGTAACAACACATTATATGGATGAGGCCGAATATTGTGACCGCATATCAATTATGAGCGATGGAAAGATAGTGGCGCTGGATACTCCGGCCGGGCTAAAGAGACAATATAGCGCAGGATCGGTTGAAGAGGTGTTTGTGAAGATAGCGAGACCCTCTCCCCTGGGAGAGAGCCTGTCCCGCAACAGCGGGAGGTCGGGGTGAGGTGGATTTCAGGGTTGGATGAGATAAAGAATTGAATAAATAATAAAAACCCGGATACATTCTATGAAACGTTTTCTCGGATTTGTCAAAAAAGAATTCCTGCATATCTTCAGGGATTACCGGACACTTATAATCTTGTTCGGTATTCCTACAGCTCAGATCCTGATATTCGGTTTTGCCGTAAGTAATGAGATCAGGAATGCAGGTGTAGCCTTTCTTGACCTGTCGAAAGATGATGTCACACGGAAGCTGACAAATAAAATTATCTCCTCAGGATTTTTCAGGCAAACTGAAAACCTTCTTAATTACAATGATATAGACAGAATATTGAAAAAAGGAAAGACAAAAGCTGTCATCGTCTTTGAAGATAATTTCGGGAAAAAGCTGTTAAAGGAAGGTACCGCCGTAATCAATATTGTTGCAGACGGCTCCGAACCTAATGTGGCAACTCTGGTCACAAATTACACAATGGCTATTGTAAGCGACTTCAATATGGAACTTAACCGGTCGGGGGTAAGCAATGTGATGCTGGTCCAGCCTGAGGTAAAAATGTTTTATAATCCCGGACTGAAGAGTCATTTCATGTTTGTACCGGGAGTTATCACACTGATCCTTATTTTAATCTGTGCACTTATGACATCAGTTACAATAACCCGCGAAAAAGAATTCGGAACGATGGAGGTTCTGCTTGTTTCTCCACTAAAACCCATCCAGATAATCCTGGGCAAGGTAATGCCCTACTTCGTTCTTTCATTCATAAATGTGATCCTTATCCTCCTCCTTTCGTGGTTTGTGTTCGGCTTACCCGTAAAAGGAAGCTTAGTCCTTCTGCTTGCCGAAAGCATGTTATATATTTTAATGAGTCTGTCGCTGGGAATTCTCATCTCGACGGTATCCACAACAATGCAACAGGCAATCTTTATATCACTGATTGGATTGATGCTTCCGACAATCCTGCTCTCCGGGTTCATTTTCCCGATTGAAAATATGCCGAAGATTTACGATTATTTAAGTATGATACTGCCACCCAGATATTTTATTACAATAATTAAAAGTATAATGATTAAAGGAACAGGTTTCTTTAATATCTGGAAGGAAACACTGATAATCTTAATTATGACACTTGTATTTATAGGAATAAGTATAAGAAAGTTCAAGGTAAGACTTCAATAATTAAGGAAAAAGAAAAAAGGTAAAAGTCAAAAAGAGATTCCCCTCCTGGGAGAGCCTGCTCCGATTTATCGGAGGGCAAGGGGTGGGTTAAATATTGGTAAAAGATAAAAAGTAGATATGAGAACAATTTTATATCTTATCAGAAAAGAATTTATCCAGATCTTCAGGAATAAATTCATCTCCAAGGCAATATTTGGTGTTCCCCTGGTACAAATGCTTGTACTTGTACCTGCTGTAACATTAGAGATCAGGAATATAAACCTGTGTGTCATCGATAAGGATATGTCTTCAGAATCAAGGGGATTGATAAGCAAGCTTGAAGGATCAAAATTTTTTAAAGTTACCTGGATAACTTTTTCTGAAAAGGAAGCCAACGATATGCTGCACCGGAATAAAATCGGATTAATACTACATATTCCGGAAGGCTTCGGCAAAGAAATCGGATCGGGTAAGCCAGGGAAGGTCATGGCAACGGTTGACGCTATTAATGCTCTGAATGCGCAGCTCTCATGGGCTTACCTTAGGGCTGTCATCAGCGACTTCAATATGAACCTCTATGCCGAAAACATCAATATAAATCCTGTGAAACAAATGTCAGTCATTCAAATAACTAACAGGTACTGGTATAATGAAATGCTTGATTACAAATACTATATGCTCCCGGGGATACTTGTTATTCTGGTCACCGCCATCGGATTTATGCTGGCAGGCCTGAATATGGTTCGTGAGAAAGAGATCGGAACAATAGAACAGATTAACGTGACCCCTGTCAGAAAATCCCAGTTTATTACAGCCAAAATGGTGCCCTTCCTTTTAATAGGATTAGTTGATCTGGCCCTGGGTCTTTTAATCGGGAAGATCCTGTTTAATATCCCTTTTGAAGGAAGCATTTTACTTATGTTTTTCGGGGCATCAATTTTTCTTCTGGCCGTACTTGGTCTTGCATTGTTTGTTTCAACATTCTCAGGCACCCAGCAACAGTTTATGTTTATCGGATTCTTCTTCCTGATTATTTTTATCCTGATGAGTGGAGTTTTTACCCCGTATGAGAGCATGCCGGTATGGGCACAGAAGTTTAATCTTGTTAATCCTGTAGCTTACCTTATGCGCATCAACAGGATGGTAATGCTCAAAGGGTCAACGATTAATGATATCAGCACCGAACTATATTCACTTGCAGCTATCGCCGTCTGTTTTACATTTTTTGCTGTAAGACGCTATAGGAAAACAGCCTGATCTAAAAGTGTTTATCTGGTTGAAACGACCGCCATTACGGGCCAATGATCGGAAATATATATTCCGTGTTCTTTCTTTATGAATGTTCTGTGCTCAAGCACTCTCATCCCATTCCTGACAAAAATATAGTCAATCCTGCCGGCCGAGGCCTTTTCCGAGAAACCATTAAAAGTATAAGCAGGGCCAGTATGTCGCTTTTCAGAAACTGCATAGGTGTCAATCAATAAAGGAACACTCTCGCGGGGTCCGGTAAGTATATCATACCCCGTGCTTGAATGAAGCATGTTAAAATCGCCTGTAATTACAAACGGGAAGCCTGACGCAATGCTGTCAACCTTGTTGAGAAGAAGTTCCGAGCTCATAATTCTGGCAGAATCGGAATCATGGGCAAAATGTGTATTAAAGAGGAAGATATGCTCCTGAGTGTTCTTATCTGAAAGTTCCATCCATGTGACAATACGCGGAAGGTTTGCTCCCCACGCTTGTGAACCAGCTATTTCAGGTGTTTCTGAAAGCCAGAATGTTTTTGTCCTTATAATGTCAAACCTGTCTTTCCTGTAAAAAACCGGGTTCATTTCTCCGGCTTTTACTCCATCACTTCTGCCAACTCCAACCGAACTGTAATCATTAAGAACTGAATCGAGAAGATTATACTGATGCAGCAAGACCTCCTGCATGCCTATAATATCAGGTTTCTCCTCCTCAATGAACCTGCGGACCATCGGAGCTCTGTTAGGCCAGGCATTAACACTGTCGCGCGGATTATCATACCTGATGTTAAAAGTTATAACTTTTATTGCATACTCATCACTCTTATCTGAGCAACCTTTAAGAAAAATCAGGATGACAGCAGCAGTAATAAAGAAAAATAGTCTTTTCATTCCAATGAAATTTTATACAAATATAATCATCCCTGTAAGAAAAACCTTCTTGAGGCTAATCATGTTATGCATATTACTTACGGAAAGCTGATGAAGCAAATATTTATATATTTTTACAATTGTTAAAAATGGGAGTTACAGCTCTTTTTTCAGAACTTTTATTCCCGGAAAATATAAATCATCCTCTTTCAAAATCCAGTGAGTGATGCCTGATGTAATCAAGCTTTTACCAGATTCAGTGGCTAACCAGATTGCTGCAGGAGAAGTTATTCAGAGGCCCTCTTCTGTTGTGAAAGAGCTTATGGAAAACTCAGTTGATGCCGGTGCAAAAATAATCAGGGTAATTATTAAAGATGCCGGAAAGACACTGATACAGGTTATTGACGACGGCACCGGTATGTCGGAGACTGATGCAAGACTCTCTTTTGAGAGACATTCCACTTCGAAAATCACCTCAGCGCAAGACCTTTTTGCAATAAATACAAAGGGATTCAGAGGGGAAGCTCTGGCTTCAATAGCTGCTGTGTCGATGACTGAACTTAAGACCCGGAAAAAAGATAATGATGCAGGCACTCTTATCATTATCAATGGTTCAAAAGTAGAGAGCCAGGAACCTTGCAGCTGTCCGGAGGGATCAGGCTTCTCGGTCAAGAATCTCTTCTTCAATATTCCGGCCCGCAGGAAATTCCTGAAATCAGACAATACCGAAATCAGACACATAGTTACTGAATTCCAGAAGGTTGCCATTGCTCACCCTGAGATCAGATTTTCCTTGCATCATAATAATAACGAGATATATAACCTGCCAAACGGTACTCACCGGCAACGCATTATCGGAGTGTTTGGGAAACAGATCAATAATGACCTTCTCTCTCTCGATACAAATACCAGCCTGATAAATATTAAAGGATTCATTGGTAAGCCTGAAAACGCAAAAAGAACATATGGTGAACAGTTTTTCTTTGTGAATAACCGATTTATGAAACACCCCTATTTTCATAAGGCAGTCACAGAGGCTTATCAGAATATCCTGCCACCCCAAGCTATTCCTTCATATTTCATTTATATGGAGATCGATCCGGCTTCGATAGATATAAATATTCACCCTACAAAGACAGAGATAAAGTTCGAAGATGAGCGGTCGATATGGCAGATACTTATGGCCTCAGTCCGTGAAGCTCTTGGCCGGTTCAATATTGTCCCCTCCCTTGATTTTGAAAATGAAGGATTTATTGAAATCCCTGTAACCCCATCCGCTAAGGAGATGCCTGATCCTCCTGTCATAAAATTAAATACACAATTCAATCCTTTTGCCGGAGAAGAGAGGCCAGATGATCAGCCTGATTTCATCGAGCGGTTTGAAAGAGAGAATAGTGCAAGCTGGGAAATGCTTTACTCTGCACTGGAAAGAGATAATGACAAGCCTTTAAAAGCCGGTGAAGAGAGGAAGATCTTCCAGATAAAAAACAAGTATATAGCCTGCCCTGTCAAATCAGGAATAATGTTAGTCGATCAGAAAAGAGCTCATGAAAGAGTTCTCTACGAGAGATTCCTTGACTCCCTGAGTAACAACCGGGGTGTCAGCCAGACTGATATGTTTCCTGTTTCTGTTGAATTAAATCCGGCTGATTATTATGTCCTCAGGGAAATTGAAAATGAAATTGGACTGCTGGGTTTTAAAATCACCTTTTCAGGAAATAATGTGATCGAAATAGCAGGGCGGCCTTCAGGCAGCAATTCTGCCGATCCGGTTGAGATGCTGGAGATCCTGCTCGAAGAATATAAGAATACAGAGTCTGATCCTTCAACAGGAGCAAAAGAAAAGGTTGCTGCTGCCATGGCTGGAGCAGCGGCAATCCCATATGGGAAGATATTGACAAAGAGCGAAATGGAAGATCTCTTTGATACGCTATTCGCATGTAACTCTCCAAATTATTCTCCGAAAGGGAAACCTGTAATTAATATATTGACTCTTGATGAGATTGATAAAAGATTTAAATAAAGTTGAGATTGTTATCTTTGATTCGGTAAGTAAAAATAAAAATTATAGTTGATGAACGGATACGGAAGAGGTTTTTTGGGATTACCCCCGGTTGTAAAGAATATCATTCTTATTAATGTCTTAATGCTTCTTGCAGACTTTGCTGCAAAGAGTATTCTCGGAAAAGATCTTACGATGCTATTAGGACTCTATTTTCCAAAATCAGACAATTTCATGCCACTGCAAATAATAACTCATATGTTTATGCATGGTGGAATCTGGCATCTGTTCTTCAATATGTTTGCCCTTTACATGTTCGGCGGAATCCTGGAAAATGTATGGGGACCAAAGCGCTTTTTCATTTATTATATGGTATGCGGGCTCGGAGCCGCCTTTGTGCATGAATCGGTTATCGCAGTACAGTATTACAAACTTATGAACGCAATAAGCCCTGACCAGCTCCAGCTGGTTGTCAACGACGGAGCCGCATATTTCAGCCAGGGAAAGGTCTTTACCGACGAAACCATGAAGGGACTTCAGATGTTACTTAATGTGCCTACCGTAGGAGCTTCAGGTGCCGTATTTGGTATTCTCCTTGCATTCGGAGTACTTTTCCCAAACACTCAGCTGATGCTTCTTTTTCCACCCATACCTATGAAAGCCAAATATTTTGTCATTATTTACGGAGCTCTTGAACTTTATCTTGCCCTGACTCAGCCGGGAAGCAATATCGCTCATGCTGCACATCTGGGAGGCATGCTGTTCGGCTACATACTTATAAGGTACTGGAGAAAAACAACAAATACCTTATATTGATGGGAATCCGGGATGATATACAGAAAAGATTCAGAAACGGAACTAGTCTTACAAAACTGATCTTTATTAATGTCGCTGTTTTTGTACTTATTTTGATTGTATCCATAATAGGATTCCTTCTGAACAAACCGCAAATTTCCACCACAACGCTCAATATCTTTTCTGTTCCGGCTTCAATAATTGCGCTCCTGGCAAGGCCCTGGTCATTAATTACTTACATGTTCACTCATAAAGATATCTGGCATATTTTATTCAATATGTTATGGCTCTACTGGTTTGGCAGGATCTTCCTTGAATATCTCGATCAGAAAAAAATCGTTGCGGTATATTTACTGGGCGGCCTAAGCGGCGCCGTGATCTATATTATCTCTTTCAATATTTTCCCTGCCTTTAGCGGTATAGTTACCGAATCGGTTGCCATCGGCGCTTCAGCTTCAGTTATGGCAATCGTGATAGCAATTGCAGCATATGTACCGGATTATACTATCAATCTGTTCCTTATCGGAAGGATAAAAATCAAATACATGGCTCTGGCAATTTTTATACTTACATCAGTAATGGATTTCTCGGTAAATTCGGGCGGCAAGCTTGCCCATATGGGAGGAGCCCTCTTCGGATATCTTTACACAATCAACCTCCGGAACGGCAGAGATATTGGCAAGGGCATAAACAGGATCATAGATTTCTTTGCTGCCTTGTTTAAACCCCGGAAAAAGCTTAAGGTGACTTATAAGAAGGCGGCCAACGAGTATGATTATAAGAAAACAAAAGCCGAGCACCAGGCGCGGATAAACATTATACTCGATAAGATCTCAAAAGGCGGATACGACAGCCTGACCAAAGAGGAAAAAGATCTCCTTTTCAGAGAGAGCCAGAAGAAAAACTAATACACCAATCAGGCACTTTAGCAAATGCTTTAATGCAACTGGTCAAAAAAAGCGATCGTAATAACCTTTTTCTCCTAATTACCGGTAAATTCGCATATACTTACAAGATATTGAGTTGAGAAAAATACTCTATAAAATTCTTCTTGGTGTAAATATCCTCTTTGCACTCGCTCTTGTTTTATCTTATCTGGCTGTACATATAAATCCTGCTAAATTTGCCTTACCGGCTATATTTGGACTTGGATATCCATATCTGCTTGTTTTCAATATAGTTTTTACCATTATATGGATCGTCAGACTCCGTTTTGAGGCTTTGATATCTGTTCTGGCCATAGCGATAGGAATAACCCATTTTTCTAACTATTTGAAGATCCGAAAACCGACAGAAGACAGGACAGGCACCTTCTCAATTTTAAGTTATAATATCAGGCTATTCAATTATTTTGAGGATCATAAAAACGCGAACTCTGAAATAAAGGTGCTTGAATTCCTGAAATCTCTTCAGCCCGACATTATTTGTCTGCAGGAATTATTTATCATGGGGAGTCCCGATCAGAAGGAGCGTACTATAAAAAGTGCCCTTGGAAATAAATATAATTCACATATCAAGATTGTCGGAAGCGGTAAAAATCGTTATTATGGCATCCTTACTCTCAGCAAGTTCCCTATAATCGGAAAGGGAGAGATCACGCATCCGGGTTCATCAAGTCTATCCATTTATACTGATGTCCTTATAAAAAAAGATACTTTCAGAATCTTCAACAATCATTTACAATCCTTCAGGTTACGAAGGATGGAACACTCATTTGTAAACAAGCTGACCTTATCAGCTGATGAAAAGGAGACCTTTAATGAAATAAAAAGTATTTCGGTCAGCCTGAAAAAGGGATTCATTAAAAGAGCTTCTCAGGCTGAAATTGTAAAAGGACAGATTGACAGATCGCCCCACCCCGTAATTGTTGCCGGGGATTTTAATGATACTCCCGTCTCCTATTCTTACAGGAAGATCAGGAAAGGACTCAATGATTCCTTCGTCAGATCGGGATATGGGGCAGGATTCACATATAAAGGTAATTATCCGCCCAACAGAATAGATTATATCTTATATGACGAAACCCTGGAAAGCAGACATTTTGATATTATAAAAGTCAGATATTCAGACCACTATCCTATTGTTGCATATTTCAGGAACCGTGATTAGAAAGGAAGTTTCCTGAAATCCACATTACCGCCCGATATGATCAGCCCAACCTTTTTACTCCTGAAAACATCAGGATTTTCTTTTATTATGGCAGCCACTGTTGCTGATGAGGGCTCAATGATGATCTTCATCCGTTCCCAAATGAGCAGCATACATTCTATAATGGACTCTTCCTTCGCTGTAAAAATATCATCTGCATTCTTCCTGATTATTGAAAAAGTGAGCTCACTGAGTGAAGTAAGTAATCCGTCAGCTACTGTTAAAGGATTAACAGAAGGAGTAAGCTGACCCGTTTTAAAGGATTTATATGCATCATTTGCATTTAATGGCTCGGCACCGAACACTTTGATATTCTTATTAATCCCTTTCACACAGGTGGATGTGCCGCTTAACAGCCCGCCTCCGCCCACAGGTGCAATAATAATGTCAAGATCGGGTTTTTCATTAAGAAGTTCAAGAGAAGCTGTTCCCTGTCCGCAGATGACATTGAAATTATCATAAGGATGAACAAGAGTTGCACCCTCTTTCTCCATTATTGATCTGCAAGTCTCTTCACGCGATTGCAGGGTTGATTTGCAGAACGTGATCTCAGCACCATAACCTGCCACAGCTCTCTTTTTTACCTCCGGGGCGCTTTCGGGCATGACGATAAAAGCCTTCACGCAATTCATTTTTGCTGCAAGTGAAAGAGCAGCTGCATGATTTCCTGATGAATGTGCAACAACCCCATGTCTCTTCTGATCAGCTGAAAGAGAAAGAACGGCATTTGTTGCACCTCTGAATTTAAATGCACCAACCTTCTGAAAGTTTTCGCATTTGAGGTACAGCTCGCAACCAAAAATCCTGTTGATCATCTGTGAAGTCATAACAGGAGTATGGTGAATGAATAGTTTTATACGGGAATGGGCGGCCTGAATATCAGACAGGGAGGGTAATTTCATGTCACACGTGTTTTTTAAAAATGATGTAGAGACGCCCAAGTTGGGCGTCTCTACATATAATATTTGGGCGTATCAAAAAAGAATTATTAATCTGCCCTCTAAAAAATACTGAAAGCAACAGTTATTCCTGCCATAACAACAGAAACCATTGCCATCAGTTTAATAAGGATGTTAAGAGAAGGACCAGAGGTATCTTTGAATGGATCGCCTACAGTATCGCCAACAACTGATGCCTTATGCGGTTCACTTTTCTTTCCTCCGTAGTTGCCTCTTTCGATAAATTTCTTTGCGTTATCCCAGGCGCCTCCTGAATTATTAAGCATACATGCAAGAGTGAAACCTGTTGTCATCCCTCCTGCAAGAAGCCCGATTACACCAGGCACTCCGAAAACGATACCAACAACCAGAGGAACTGCTATTGCCAGCAACGAAGGAACCATCATCTCTTTCTGCGCGCCGGCGGTTGAAATCTCAACGCATTTGGCGTACTCAGGCTTCCCTGTTCCTTCCATTATACCGGGGATCTCGCGGAACTGACGCCTGACCTCATCAACCATTTTACCGGCAGCCCTTCCGACTGCTTTCATACTCATTGAACTAAAAAGAAAAGCCATCATTGCACCTATAAAAATACCACCCAGAAGAACCGGATTAAAAAGTGAAAGGTCATAAGCAGCAGTAAAGTCCCTGATGGATGCAGAAGAAAGATGAATAGCTGTCTGCCCATCCTGAACAGATGGGACGGTGCTATTATAGAAGAGTGTATCGCCTATCTGTTTAAATTTTTCAGGAGTCTGGTCGGCCATTCTTCCCAGCCACAATCTTACCTCTTCCATATATGCAGCCATAAGGGCAAGAGCAGTAAGAGCAGCTGAACCTATCGCAAAACCCTTGCCGGTTGCGGCTGTAGTATTACCGAGGCCATCGAGTGCATCTGTTCTTTCTCTTACTTCCTTAGGAAGCTCCGACATTTCAGCGTTACCTCCGGCGTTATCGGCTATTGGTCCGAAAGCATCGGTAGCAAGAGTTATCCCCAGTGTTGAAAGCATACCTACCGCAGCAAACCCTATACCGTACACACCCTGTGCAAAATCGCGGAAACCACCTGCAAAACCAAATGCGGCAACTATACCGGCAACAATAGTAACAACAGGTACCCATGTCGAAGCCATGCCGACTGCCATACCTTCAATAATCACTGTGGCAGGTCCCTGCTGAGCCTGTTTCGCTATTCCCTGGGTTGGTTTATATCCGTCGGATGTGAAGTACTCTGTTGACTGACCTATGATAACACCGGCTGCAAGACCTGCAATGACTGAACCAAATACTCCCCATGTAATCCAGCCTGTAAATGCCAGTACGGCAAGAGCAACCAGAATCAGCGCAGAGCTTCCGCCGGTACCAAGAAGCAGGGCGTTCAGAAGATTTTTGGGAGTTGCCGATTCTTTTGTTCTGACCATATAAACCCCGGCAATGGAAAGCAATATACCTATTGCTGAAACAATCATCGGGGCAATCACCGCCTTCATCTGCATGTTTCCAGCCATGGCAGGCAGGGCAGCGCCAAGTGCGGCAGTGGCCAGGATAGAGCCGGCATAAGATTCGTAAAGGTCGGCACCCATGCCCGCCACATCACCGACATTGTCTCCAACGTTATCAGCAATAGTTGCAGGATTGCGTGGATCATCTTCAGGAATGCCTGCTTCCACTTTTCCCACCAGGTCAGCACCAACATCGGCAGCTTTGGTAAAGATACCACCACCTACACGTGCAAAGAGAGCCTGGGTTGAAGCACCCATTCCGAAAGTAAGCATGATTGCTGTTATTTCCACAAGTTTCTGATGATCAGTAGTTCCGGGATGTACAAAAGTCAGTCCGAGCATTGTCAGACCATTCTGCATGTTCTCCGGGGTAAAAATCCAGCCATTGAGTATCAGGAACCATAAAGCTATATCAATAAGCCCGAAACCCACAACAACAAGCCCCATTACAGCCCCACTCCTTAAAGCCACCTGAAGACCTTTGTTAAGCGATTTTGAAGCTGCCCATGCAGTACGGTTTGAAGCATATGTTGCTGTTCTCATTCCCAGATAACCGCAAAGGCCCGAAAAGAAACCTCCCGTGAGGAAAGCAACCGGGACAAACGGGTTCTGAACCCCGAGATATGCCAGTATGGTCAGGATAACCACCAGTATTAAAAATACCTTACCCACAACTATGTACTGGCGTCTAAGGTAAGCCATGGCGCCTTCCCTGACATACAAAGCGATCTCCTTCATTCTGTCAGTTCCTTCTTCCTGTGCTTTCATATTTCTGTAAAAAATCCAGGCGAATAACAGTGCAAGGAGCGCTGATACCGGTACAATCCAAAAAATACTACTAATCATGATATTTGTTTTTAAATTTGAATAAATTAAGGTTTAGAAATGAAAAAAATGCCGGTACAAAACTAAATTAGTTTTTTATTAATACAAATGAAAAAAGAGATTCATTAAATAGCTCTGAAAAATTCGTAATTGATGTTTTCCAGATCAGACATGCTCGGATACGGATAAAATATCATATCATCTTTTGTCCCGACATAAAATCCTGTTTCAATTGTTCTGTATAGAATCTCGCCGGAAAATATCCTCTGAACAGTTTTCATATGCTTCTCATATTCACCTTTCAATATCTCAAGGCAGTCTCTCAGATGTCCGATATTTAAATATGGTAAATGCTCGGCTGAACCGTAAAGCGGATTTGTGGCCAGCTCACCCAGCTTCAGCTCAACAAAGAAGAGCTTGGGAAGAACAATCGGTGTTGATCCGTCGGTAAGTCTTTTGAGAAATAACGAAGGCGGCAATCCGCTGGCAACCATAGGTGTTACCGGACTTAATTCCTGATACAGGTGGAGAGCACTCATTTGTTCTTTGCTTTTATCATAGGGAGTTCTTTTTAATTCCAGAACACATCCATGATCAGTAGTCAGGTACAAACTTTTAAGTGCGGAGAGGGGGATTGACTCCAGAGCCCTGTAAACCGAAAGATAGACAGAACTTTTGGGGCTTCCATCCTCTTTGGCCACACAACGTTTGTTAAGGCTCGCCATATCAATACTATTCTCAATCAGGCCCAGGTCAACTTCAAAGAAGATTGTCTGACATTTATTCCGTTTTTTTGTTCCTGTTGAAAGATAAACTCCAAATCCTTCAGGTGGAAGCATTGAAGCGACTAGCGCTTCAGGGGTGCAGGTTAAATAGACGTATTTGCTCATAGGTTTAGATATTTAATTGAACAGTGGCGTGGCATGAAGAGTAACATTTGCAAAGAATTGTATATTGAATCTACTGTAAATTTAAAACACTTTTTGCAGGAAAGAAAGGGATAAACCAAATCAATTCAGGTCATTTCTTTTTATCTTATCTGTATTCATTTGAAAACCGGAGATGTTTAATATAACTTCCATCATTTATGACCTGAATACTTTTATTACTTTTACCCAAAATAAACAACCTGGAAAATAATTATGGCTAATTTTTTTGACGACAAGATTTCAGAAAGACTTGGTGGTGCCAGCTTTGGCAAATCAACCGCTATATACAAATTTGAGATCATCAAAAGAGCAAAAGCAGCAGCAAAAAAAGCACATCCCGGATTGGATCTGATCGACATGGGAGTCGGAGAACCTGACTGGCCTGCTGATGAACTGGTAGTAAATGTTTTATCAGAAGAAGCAGGAAAACCTGAAAACAGATGGTATGCCGATAACGGGATACCTGAATTTCAGGAAGCTGCTGCCGGTTATCTTGAAAAGGTATATGGTCTTTCAGGTTTAATACCGGCAGAACATATAATTCATGGTATCGGATCAAAACCTGTACTTGCTTTGCTCCCAATCTGTTTTATCAATCCGGGTGATATTTTACTTACCACAGTCCCCGGCTACCCGGTTACTGCAACTTATACGAAATATCTTGGCGGTGAGGTATTCAACCTGCCATTATTGGAATCAAACTCATTTTTGCCCGATTTAAACCTGGTTCCTCAGCCGGTATTGAAAAAAGCAAAACTGCTATACCTTAATTATCCGAATAATCCTACCGGCGCAGTGGCGACTCCTGAATTCTTTAAACAGGTAGTTGATTTCGCAAAAAGAAACAATATTATTGTCATTCATGATTCCGCTTACGGAGCCTTAACATACGACGGATACAAACCGCTTAGTTTTCTTTCTGTTGAAGGTGCAATGGATGTTGGATTGGAAGTACATTCATTATCAAAAGCTTTTAATATGACCGGATGGAGGATAGGTTTTGTTTGTGGAAACAGTAAAGCTGTAAAAGCTTATGCCTCTGTAAAGGATAATACGGATTCAGGTCAGTTCAGAGCAATCCAAAAGGCAGCCATTCAGGGATTGAACCACACAGAAATAACTGACAGAACAGTCATAAAATATTCAAGAAGATTCAACCTGCTTGTTGATGCCTTAAAGGAATTAGGATTTGATGCCAGGAAACCAAAAGGAGCATTCTACTGTTATGTAAAAGCCCCCACAGGTACTGAAAACGGTAAAGTCTTTAATTCAGCATCTGAATTTTCTGAATTTCTTATCCATGAATCATTAATATCAACCGTTCCATGGGACGATGCCGGAAAGTTTATCCGCTTTTCGGTAACCTTTGAAGCAGATACAAAGCAAAAAGAAGTAGAGGTAATTAATGAAATGAAGGAAAGGATAAAAGGGCTCAAATTGAAATTCTGAAAGGGAGATGGGGAGAAACGGGGAGGGGGAGAAATTGGTATGCGATTCCGTGGAACTCAGTGAAACTCAGTGAAACTCAGTGGTTAAAAAATCATTTTATTCTATGAACTTTGAAGAAGATCTGAGAGAAGCACTAAAAACCTTAAGAGAAGGCGGAGTGCTCCTATATCCCACAGATACACTCTGGGGTCTTGGGTGTGACGCAACCAGCAGAGAAGCCGTTGAGAAGATTTTCAAAATCAAACCAAGAAAAGAGAGCAAAAGTCTGATCATCCTTGTTAACGGAGATAGGATGCTTCAAAGGTATGTTAAGAACATTCCTGAAATAGTATTTGAATTACTGGAAGTTGCCGATAAACCCCTGACAATAATCTATCCTGAAGGAAAAGGTCTTGCCCCGGGAGTTTGCAGCGAAGATGGCTCAGTAGGTATCAGGATCTGCATGGATGACTTCTGCAACGAGTTGATAATCCGATTCAGAAAACCGATTGTTTCAACATCAGCCAATTTAAGCGGAACGCCTGCACCTGCAAACTTTGACGGGATTGTCGATAAAATTATTGAATCAGCTGATTATGTTGTAAAACATCGTCAGGGCGATATGAAAAAATATCCGCCATCGTCAATTATCCGGATTGAAAATGACGGAGTTATAAGAATTATAAGGGAGTGATCTTCTATTTGCTCCTTACATGGCCCGATCCTGAAACCCTGGCGTTGACACGAGGATCACCAAGATATGTCACATTACCGCTTCCCGAAATGCTTGCATCAAGCGAATCACCAACTTTACAATAACAGTTGCCGCTTCCGGAAATACTGATTTTCAAGTGATCTATTTCAATTGATTCTCCCTGAAAGCCTCCTGATCCGCTAATTGCAATGGTAGCCCTGTCAACTTTGCCATTTCCTTCAAGTAAAATATCACCTGAACCTGAAATCCCACAGCTAAGATCATCCACTTCCATCCCTCTGGTTATAAGCTTCCCGCTGCCGCTGACGCTAAGGTTAAGATCATCGGAATTTACCGCATCCATTATTTCGGCTCTCCCTGACCCGGAAACACTCAATCCTTCAATCTCCGGCATCGTAATGTTTATTGTTACCCTTTCGTCTTTGAAATTAAAGCGCCAGTTTTCCTGCTTTATGATAAGCCTGCCTCCTGATACCTCTGTTGCAATTTCGTTTAAAACCCTTCTGTCGCCTTCAATCTCTACCCGGAATTCAGATCCAAGCTTTATATAAAGGTTACCGGAGACACCGAAACTGACCTTTGTAAAATTCCTGACATCCCTGGTCTCTTTTACCACTGACTGGCCATAAGAGATCCCGGTAGTCAGAATTAATGCAATTAAAAATGCTGCCGAAAGAATTACCTTTTTCATATTATTGTGGATTTAAAAAATGAGTCTATTTATGCAAAGACAGGTAAATTTTTCAAATGCTGCATGATTAATTAATCTTTGTTGCTTGTTGCTTGTTTCTTGTAACCAGGAACCAGCAACTGGAGTTAATTAATCTCCGTTAAACCTTCAGGAAGATCCATGAGAATAGTTTTTTTGGAGTGATTGATTTTCAGGATGAAATCCTCATGGAGAGGAACTAGTATCTCTTTCTTGTCAGGTGACAATATATTTATCAGCCATTGCCCGGGATTTTGAATAACCCCGGTTATTGTACCAATATTTGTGTTATTCTCTAATATTACCTCGTAACCTTTTATATCCTGAATGTTATCTGTCAGGATAATACCTTCCGGAGCGGCTGTCAGGAAAACCCGGCATCCGGTGAATTCACTCATTTTATCTATTGAATCATACCCGTCGAATTTAAGTTTCAGGATATCTCCCCCGGAATACTCCGACCATGCTATAAAAAATGGAACCGGTCTTCCTTCTATTTCCAGGAAGACCGATTCCATTTCGGGTATATTTTCACAAAATGCTTTTTCCAGTTTTACAGCTACAGCCCCTTCGCAACCGCGGATCTTACCAATTCGTCCTAACACTATTTGGTTTTTGTACGGCATTGGGTTGAAGATCCTTATGAATGTTCAATTATTCAAGCGGCTTATCCTCTGCGACAGGTTCAGAAGAGGTCTCACCGGTAACCGGTGTTTCATTAACTTCTTCCACGAGAGCCTGTTCTACAACAGGTGCCGGTTCTTCCGCAGGAGCTTCAGGCATGTTAGCAGCTCGTTCTTCGGCAGCAAGATCAGCCAGTTTCTTTGCAAGTTTTGCAGATCTTGCTTCATTAATCTTTTTCTCCGCTATCAGGCGTTTTCCGAGTTCATCATCCTGCGATTTCTCAAGACCTGATTTCTTTGCTTCGATCTTTTCTTCGTTTTCCTTCATCCAGGCCTCAAACCGCTTTTCTGCTTCATCCTGATCAAACGCATTTTTCTTAACACCTTCAAGAAGATGTTTTTTAATAAGGACACCTTTGTAAGAAAGGATAGCTCTGCATGTGTCTGTAGGTATTGCGCCATTTTTCAGCCAACCCAGGGCTTTATCGAAATCGAGTTCGATTGTAGCGGGGTTAGTGATTGGATTATACATCCCGATCCTTTCAATATATCTGCCATCCCGTGGCGACCTGCTATCAGCTACCACAATGTGGTAGTAGGCCACTTTCTTACGGCCTTTTCTAGCTAATCTGATTTTAACTGCCATTAAATTTTTACGCTTTTATTATTCCTGCTTTTTAAAATTGTGGGTGCAAAGATAATGAAAATTATTCATTATGCAATCAAATATAAAATGTAGAGACGCCCGAATTGGGCGTCTCTACATTTAAATTCATTATTAATTATGATTTATCCCCCAATATACCAGGGATTCTGTTCAAGCAGGTCATTCACCTCCATTTCCCTGAAGGGTATTGGAAGGACAAGGTTTCCTGCATTGTAAGGATAAGATCCGATATTGGAATTCCATCTCTTCAGGTCATGTAACCTGTGACCCTCCCAGCAGAGCTCAAAATAACGTTCATTCCTTATTTGTGCTTGGGTAACCGGATCCGGGTATTCCGGAGCAAGAGACCTTGCTCTTACCAGGTTGATGTCCTGGGTCGGAGTATTGGGCCCTATGGGTGAACCACCCTTTTCAAAATTAGCTTCAGCTCTGATAAGGTACATCTCTGCAAGCCTGATTAAAGGGATATTTGCATAGTAATCGCCCCATTTAGAGGTGTTTATACCTCCGTTATTCAGTATGGTACCGACACCTATGTAGTACATTTTATTAATATTCGCAATTGTAAATGAGGACTGTGTTTCAGTTTGAAGCATTCCCCTCAGGTCGGCAGGATCAAATTTTATGAGGAAACCGGGCTGGATATCGTAGTCGCCACGGCCCATGCCATTAAGTGAACCATACATCACTGTAAGCCATGCTGTATTTGAAGCGATATTGTTCTGCAGGGCGAAGATAACTTCAGGCGAACTCCCTTTAATATTAAAAGGCTGCAACGGAAGAGCTGTCAGTTCGAAAAGACCACTTTCAATCACATTATTAGCTTCTGTGGCTGCATTTATATAGTCGCCCTGCTGCAGGTATAACCTTGCAAGAACGGCACTAGCTGCGTAGGTTGAAGCAAATACACCGTTATCTTCAGGCAGAAGATCACGGGCAGCGATCAGATCAGCAATGGCCTGATTATAACACTCCTGAACACTGTTTCGAGGAACATTTATTGCATCTTCCACATCTTTTGTGGGGGTTAGTACAATCGGTACGCCTAACTGGGTATTAGCACCAGCCGGTTGATAAGGCAATCCGAAAAATCGAACCATTTCGAACATTACCCATCCGCGAAGGAATTTTGCTTCGCCTTCTACCAGATCACGTTCTTCACCTGCCTCGAGTATTTCAAGAGTATTCGCATCAAGCAGGTTATTGCAGATGTTTATAAGGCTGTACGCTGAGATCCAGGTATTTTCTACATAACTGTTGGTCACAGTTACCTCTTTCCTTACAAACTCTCTTGGCTGAGCATAGGTCCCGATAAAAGATAGATCACTGGTTGCAGCATAAAGCTCGCTGAACTCATTGAACTGAGAACCGAACAAATTTGCACTTCTTGCTTCAAGATATGCCCCGACAAGTGCCGTTTTGATATTCTCTGCAGAAGTAAGCGCTGTGCCCGCATCAATAGATTGCTGAGGTTTAAGGTCAAGCTTTTCATTGCAGGCAAAGAGTGCCAGAAAGACCGGAACGATCAGCAACCATTTTCTTGTTTGAATTAATATTTTTTTCATGATTGATGTAATTTACAGTTAAAATGAAAGGTTGATACCAAGGGTATAGGTCCTGGCTTGTGGTGCCGTATAAAAATCATAACCCTGTATGATGTTGGTATTCTGGGTTGACCTGCCTGTACCTGTGTAGTTTACTTCGGGGTCCCATCCTTTGTAGCTGGTAAGGGTGTAAAGATTCTGAACTCCGGCATATACCCGCATACTTGATAATTTGATCTTACTGATCAGGCGTAAAGGTATGTTATAGCCCAGATTAATATTACGGATCCTCATGTATGATGCATCGGACAGGTACCTGCTTGAGTTGCTGGTTCCATTGCCATCACCTAACCGTGCCTGAGGCACATCAGTAATGTCACCGGGATTCTGCCATCTGTCCATCTGATCAACTGTCTGGTTGTCAAACCAGTCGGCATTTGCTGACTGATATCTTCCACCACCGTTAAAGACCTCGTTACCATAGACAAAGCTTATAAGGACATTCAGGTCAATACCCATGTACTCCATATAGTTGCTCAGACCTCCTGTAAAATCAGGGTTCGGTGAACCTACTACAATGTCTCCGGCAAGATTGTAATTACTGGTTGTTTCATTACTGTTTTCACTGATGTAATAAAGAGCATCTCCATTATCAGGATCGGCTCCTGCAAACTTTCTCATTTTAAAGACCCCGATAGGCTGGCCTTCTATTACATAGTTGATGCTGTTAGGAGTTATCTCGGGACCATTTATGTTAAGTATCTTGTTCCTGTTAAAAGCAATATTGAAGTCGGTTGTCCATTTAAATGACCCTACAAAGTTATTAGAATGGAGAGCAAGCTCAAGACCTTTGTTTTCAAGCTCACCAATATTGCTCCAGACCCCTTCAAATCCTGAAGTGGAAGGAAGAGTCCTGAATAGCAGAAGGTCGGTAGTTTTCTTATAATAAACGTCAACTTCACCGGTGAGCCTGTTATTGAAGAATCCAAAATCAAGTCCGATATCTGTCTGGGCTGTATTTTCCCATCCCAGCTCCCTGCTTTGCAACTGAGTCGGCTGCAATGCATTTCTGCCTGCATAATTGACTCCTGTATAAAGGGCAAGATGTGCATAATCGGGAATACCTGAGTTTCCTGTAATACCATAACTTGCCCGCAGTTTAAGATAACTGATAACATTTTTGATTTCCGACAAGAAGTTTTCTTCCGAAATGATCCATCCTGCCGAGGCTGCGGGGAAGAAACCATATCTGTTGTCAATCCCGAAACGTGAAGAGCCATCAACCCTGCCACTGAGAGTAAAAAGGTATTTCTGGCTCAATTTGTAATTAGCCCTTGCAAAGTATGAAAGATAGCTATGCCCTTCATCAAAGCTTGAGAATGCTGTGGCTTCAGCAGCATTGGCAATATTATGAAAATCGTCTGTGGGGAATCCTTTTCCCTCAACATTCGAACCGGTTGTATTGGATTCCTGATATGACATACCGGCTACAACATTTACATCATGAACATCAAATCTTTTTGTATATGTGAAGTAGTTTTCCCAATTGTAATTCACAACCCTCACAGAACGGTTCTGAGCTTCACCTGCCGGGCCGGCGCCAATTGTCAGACGGCCCCAGAAATTCTTTTCGCGGAGATCCATAATATCGGTGCCGAATTCAGACCTGAAAGAGAGATCTTTAAATATGTTATATGATGCATGGACATTGGCGAGTGATCTGAAAACAGTTTGATTGTTAAAAGCATCTCTCAATGAAATAAGACCGTTGTAGTAAATTGTCTCTGTGTTCAGTTCACCTGTATCCGGATCATATACCGGTGTAACAGGAGCCTGTGCAATAAGCTGAAGCGGTGTGGCGAATGCATTATCGTTTTCCACCCTGTCCATCTCAGTCCTGATGAGGTTCATCTGAAGACCGAAAGAGAGCTTATCGGTTGCTTTCTGGTCGAGATTAAGACGACCGCTGAACTTGGTCATATTATTGCCGCGCAGAATACCTTTGTTTTTATCATAACTGATACCGGTATAATATGTAGTGAAATCATTGCCTCCGCTGGCTGAAACATTAATTCTGTTAAGAGCCCCCTGCTGGAAAGCTTCTTTCTGCCAGTCGGTGTCATAACCTTCGTTCCACCTGGGTACAAACATGTCCCATATATCTTCCTTTGGCAGCCATCCCCAGACATAACCATCTTCGTCAGAGACATTATCCATTGCTTCGTTGAAAAGTTCGAGGTACTGGTCGGCATTTAACCATTCCATAAGACGGCTGGGTTCACTGATACCTGTTGTATAGTCAACATTGAATTTTGTTGCCCCTTTTTTACCTTTTTTAGTTGTAATAATGACAACACCATTGGATGCCCTGGAACCGTAAATGGCAGCCGCAGATGCATCTTTAAGAACCTGTATTGATTCAACATCCGACATTGCAAGGTCGGCCAGGGGGCTAGTCGGCTGGTTATTTCCACTACTAAAGCTTTCGCTTGTTATAGGAACACCATCGACGACATATAACGGCTGGTTATCGGCTGATACCGATGAAGATCCTCTGATCCTCATCTTTACAGCTTCTCCCAGCTTACCGCTCGCCTGCTCGATAAATACACCTGCAGTCTTTCCCTGGATGGCTGATTCAAAACTTGCCGTAGGCATCTCTGAAAGCCCTTTGGTGTCAACTTTCGTAATTGCCCCCGATACGGTTCTCTTAATTGCTGAACCATAACCGACGACAACAACTTCATCAAAACCCAACAGTTCGTATTCAAGGATGACATTAACAACATCGGAAGTACCGACGATAACCTCTTTGGTTTTCATGCCAACGAACCGGAATTCAAGAACCGATCCCTGGGCTACTGAAATTTGATACTTACCATTAACATCCGTGACACTTCCCACTGTAGTTCCCTTTACGGTAACCGTGGCGCCTATTACAGGCTGACCATCTTCATCGCCTGTTACGGTACCGGTTATGGTTCTCTGCTGTCCGTTTGCCGACAACAAAAAACCACAGAGCACAAAAAATAACAATAAAAGTTTTTTCATAACTTTCGGTTTAGGTTATTAATAAATCATTTGGAATCTTTTCAATTCCTTTTACTGTCCTTAATGATGCATGGCATCATTTTACAAAAATATTATAATTTCATTTAAAAAACAATCAGATTCGAATAAAATCATAAGATTTTCGAGAAAAAATAATTCATAACCCAGTTATCAACAACAATAACTTATTATCCATTTTTGCCTATTTTTGTGTACCGATCTAATATTTTTTTATCTCCATCTATGACTGCCTTCTCTCATTTACACGTTCATACTCAATACTCTATACTCGACGGAGCCTCAAATATCACTTTGCTTATCGACAAGGTAAAATCTCTGGGAATGGAAGCTGTCGCCATAACCGATCATGGTAATATGTTTGGCGTTAAAGAGTTCCATTCAACTGCTACAAAAAAGGGAATAAAACCGATAATCGGTTGTGAAATTTATGTGGCAAAACGATCAATCGCAGAAGTAACCGGAAAAGAGGATCGCTCGGGCGATCACCTCATTCTGCTGGCAAAAAACCTGAAGGGTTATAAGAACCTTATCAAGCTTGTTTCAACAGCATGGATAAAAGGCTTTTACTACAAACCACGCGTTGACAAAGAGTTGCTTAGGGAATATAATGAGGGACTTATTGCCTCGTCAGCATGCCTGGCCGGAGAGATCCAGGACGAAATTCTCATCGGGAACATTAAGGGTGCTGAAGAAGCGCTCCAGAGCTACCTGGATATATTCGGAGATGATTTTTACCTCGAGATTCAACGACACGAAACGTATGATCCCGATGCCGACCGATCGACCTTTCCTAAGCAGCAGACAGTGATCGGGGAATTTAAAAAACTGGCTGCCCGGTTCAATGTAAAGATTATTGCGACAAATGATGTACATTTTATAAATGGGGAGGATGCTGAAGCTCACGACCGGCTGATATGTATAAACACTGCAAAGGATATTGATGATCCCGACCGGCTGAGATACTCTAAACAGGAGTATTTAAAGAGCGAGGATGAAATGCGTGCCATATTCACCGATATTCCCGAAGCTATAGATAATGTCGCAGGGCTTGTGGCTAAAATAGAAAAATATAAGCTTGATCACGACCCCATAATGCCCGATTTTGAACTACCGCCCGGTTATACCGACAAGGATCAGTATCTGCGGTATCTTACATATCAGGGGGCTAAAGAGAGATGGGGAACTCTTACAAAAGAGCTGGAAGAACGGATCGACTTCGAACTTGAGACCATTGCAAAAATGGGGTTCCCGGGATATTTTCTTATTGTACAGGATTTCCTGAGAGCAGCCAGGGAAATGGGTGTCTCAGTCGGCCCGGGAAGAGGTTCGGCAGCCGGCTCAGCGGTGGCTTACTGCCTGAGGATAACCGATATAGATCCAATCAAATATGGTCTTTTATTTGAGCGTTTTCTTAATCCTGACCGTATATCACAGCCTGACATCGATATAGATTTCGATGAAGACGGGAGAGAATCTGTTCTTAAATATGTTGTTGAAAAATATGGCCACGATAAAGTTGCCCATATAATAACATTCGGGACCATGGCTGCTAAAATGGCCATCAGGGATGTTGCTAGGGTGCAGAAGCTTCCTCTGCCTGATGCCGACCGTCTTGCCAAGCTTGTTCCGGAGCGACCCGGCATAACACTATTACAGGCTTATGCGGAAGTGCCGGAACTCGCAAGGGAAAAAGAGTCATCAAACAAGCTGATCGCTCAGACTCTGAAATATGCCGAAGTGCTCGAAGGATCAGTACGACAAACAGGTGTACATGCCTGCGGTATAATCATCGGGAAAGAGTCTCTTGATAATTATATACCCCTCTGCACAGCAAAGGATACTGACCTTTACGCGACTCAGTACGATGGCAGTCATGTTGCCTCCGTCGGTTTGCTTAAGATGGATTTCCTCGGATTAAAGACATTATCGATAATTAAGGATGCAGTTGTCAATATTAAAAAATCAAAAGGAATAGATATTGAAATTGACAATCTGCCACTTGATGACAAGAAGACCTTTGAACTTTTCAGCAATGGAGAGACGACCGGGATCTTTCAGTTCGAATCGACCGGAATGAAAAGATACCTGAGGGAGCTGAAGCCAAACCGCCTTGAGGATCTGATAGCTATGAACGCCCTTTACAGGCCGGGACCAATGGAATATATTCCCAGGTTTATCAGAAGGAAGAACGGAACCGAGAAGATAGACTACCCGTTACCGGAAATGGAAAAATATCTGAATGATACCTATGGCATCACAGTATATCAGGAACAGGTAATGCTTTTATCTCAGGAGCTTGGAGGATTTGCCAAAGGAGAAGCTGATTCGCTAAGAAAAGCAATGGGTAAAAAGAAAAGATCCATAATGGATGAGATGAAGCTTAAGTTTCTTGAAGGATGCAAACTCAAAGGTTATGATGAAAATACAGTAATAAAGATATGGTCCGACTGGGAAGCCTTTGCGCAGTATGCTTTCAATAAATCTCATTCAACCTGTTATGCCCTTGTCGCCTTCCAGACCGGCTACCTGAAGGCTAACTATCCCGCAGAGTATATGGCTGCCGTTCTGAGCAGGAACATAAATGATATAAAAAAGATCACAACTTTCATGGATGAGACCCGCAGGATGGGAATGGAGGTTCTGGGGCCCGATGTAAATGAAAGTGATGTCAAATTCACTGTAAATAAAGACGGGAACATACGGTTCGGACTGGGAGCCATTAAGGGGGTAGGTGAAAGCGCTGTTCTTCAACTGATTGAGGAGAGAGAAAAAATTGGTCTTTATAAGAGCATCTACGACCTTGTTGAAAGAGCAAATCTGAATTCCCTTAACAAGAAAAACCTTGAAGCGATGGCTGTAGCAGGGGCATTTGATTGTTTTTCAGATATATCGAGGGCCCAGTATTTCTCACTTGATACAAGAGGGTCGAGCTTTATCGAGAGTCTGATCCGGTATGGAAATAATGCAAGGACAGTAATAAATTCCAGCAAACTTACACTTTTCGGAGAGAGCGGAGGTTTTGACATTATTAAACCGGAACCCACTTCCTGTCCCGACTGGCCAAAGCTTGAAAAGCTGAACCGCGAAAAGGAGGTGATCGGGATCTATCTCTCCTCCCACCCTCTCGATGATTTCAAACTTGAAATCAACGCTTTTGCCACAGCCACCCTTGCCGATCTTCAAAACCTTCGTGAGTATCTCGACAGGGATGTAGTTGTTGCAGGAATGGTAACTGATACAAAAAACGGGATCGGTAAAAATGGTAAGCCTTACGGATCAATAACACTACAGGATTACTCCGATTCATTCAGGTTTATATTATTTGATAAAGAGTATCTTGAAAACAGCAAATTCTTTTTTATTGGCTATTACCTTTTAATTAAAGGAAGAGTTCAGAAAAGGAAATTCAGGGAAGATGAGCTTGAATTCCATATTAAAACCATCAATCTCCTGTCAAGCGTTAAGGATGAGCTGATAAAATCGGTTACTCTTAAGATAAATCCACATATTATTAATAAAGAGATGATCAATGAGCTGATGGAAATGATCAGTGAAAACAAAGGAGAAACTGAGCTCAGGTTTATCTTTTACGAGGCTGATGACAAAATCTCTCTTACTATGTTTTCCAGAACAATGAGGATCAGGCTGAATAATGAATTAATCTCTTATCTCGACGATCACCCCGGCATTGATTATAAAGTTAATTAGCTATCTTTGCAGGCATCAGAATATAATTAACCCTTAAAATACTATATATCATGGCATTAGAAGTAAATGACAATAACTTTGATGAGGTGGTTCTCAAATCGGATAAACCTGTTGTTGTTGATTTCTGGGCTGAGTGGTGCGGCCCCTGCAGAATGATTGCCCCCATTATGGAGGAGATATCAAAGGAGTATTCTGGTAAAGCAGTTGTTGTGAAGTGTGATGTTGACAGCAGCCCCTCGATAACTGCAAAATTTGGTATAAGAAATATCCCTACGGTGCTTTTCTTCAAAGACGGTAAAGTAGCTGACAAGCAGGTTGGTGCAGTCCCGAAGAATAATTTTGTAAGTAAGCTGAATGCCCTGCTGTAATATATCAACCAGTAACATGCAACAAGTAACCAGCAACTTAGATTAATTTTGACAGTATGTGTATTTGCTGCCTCAAGCAGCCGGATTGATAACAGATACGCTCTTGCAGCTGCCGCGCTTGGTACATTATTTGCCAGGGCGAAGATGAATGTGATTTACGGTGGCGGAGGGATAGGACTTATGGGGATACTTGCTGATGCAGTACTTGAGAATGGCGGGTCAATAACCGGAGTAATTCCTTCATTTATGAATGATGAGGGATGGGGACATCCGCATGTGAAGGAGATGATTGTAACAACGGATATGGGAGAAAGAAAGAGGAACATGTTTGCAAGTGCTGATGCCGTTGTTGCCTTACCCGGAGGTATCGGAACCCTCGAAGAGCTTACTGAGGCAATAACTCTCAGGCAGCTCGGTCTTTTCAAAGGGCCGGTAGTCATACTGAATACCCTGAATTTTTATAATTCGCTTATTGATTTTCTTGAACATATGATATCCGGTCATTTCCTCAGATACGAACATAAAGGAATATGGGAGATTGCCACCACACCTGAAGAGGTTATCATTGCTCTCACCAAAAACAAAAGCTGGATTGATGATCCCCGGAGAATAGCAAAAATCTGAGCGGAAAACAAGATAAATTTTTTGTCTTTTTCATAAACTCTTGTTTACGAATATCTTCAGTGAGCTTTGACTGAAATCTGCATGCGAGAAAAGCTTACCATGAATTTCCGGAGCTTTAATGCCGGCTCTAAAAGGAGTATTCCCGTAAAAAATCCTGGCCTCATCCCAACAACCTGCTGAAATAAAATGATAAAGCACTTTTGCCCCGCCTTCAATAAAGAGTGACTGGACTCCCGATTTAAAAAGGTATTCTGTTATTTGTAATGCAGCTGATCCCTCTCTGTTCAGCTTAACCTTAACAGCTCCCTGAAGATTTACTTTCTCAGGATAATAAGTAAAAATTATACAGTCGCTGCAGAAATTATTTGCAGCCAGTTTATCAGGAACAATCCCGGAACCGCTTAGTATTATCTTCAGAGGATCATTACCCTTCCATTCTCTTACATTCAGCCTGGGATTGTCAGCTCTGGCTGTTCCCGCTCCTACCAGTATTGCCTGTTCTTCCGCCCTCCATTTATGTACAAGCACCCTCTCAGGTTCACCAGTAATCCAGTTTGGTTCAATCATATAATCTTCAGATCTTATCTTGTCGATAAATCCATCGGAACTCTGAGCCCACTTAAGTGTTATATATGGTCTCTTTTTCTCATGAAAAGTAAAGAATCTTCTGTTAAGGTATCTGCATTCTTCATTCAGAATACGGGATATGACTTCACATCCTGCTTCACGAAGTCTTTTTAATCCCTGACCGGAAACTTTCTCACTTGTGTCGATGGTTCCGACTATTACTCTTGGGATCTTGTTTGCAATAATAAGGTCGGCACATGGCGGAGTTTTAGCGAAATGTGAGCAAGGTTCAAGATTCACATACAAGGCAGATGTCCTGAGCATACTTTTATCGGGTAAAGAGTTTATCGCATTTACTTCGGCATGCGGACCTCCGGCTTTCAGATGATATCCTTCGCCTGTTATTGTTCCGTTGTGAACAATAACTGAACCAACCAGCGGATTTGGATAAGTCATGCCTTCGGCTTTACCGGCAAGTTCAAGGCATCTTCTCATGAATATGACATCGTCGGATCCAGGCATATGATTTAAAATGTTAATTTTGGATTATGGCTGTTAATTTACGAACAATAAAAGATATCAGGAATTATCTTGCAAAGGAACTAAAGGAAACTTATCCGGAGCAGGAGATAAATGCAATAACCCATATTCTTATATATACGATTTTTGGTATAGAAAAGTTGCATTTTTTGTCTGAAAACGGAGTCCCGATGACCGGGGAAGTTGAAGAAAAGGTCGTTTCGATCTGCGATCAATTGAAAAAGGGTAAACCAGTCCAGTATATCTTTGGAGAGACTACCTTTTTCGGTTGTGTGATCAGGGTTAACCGCGATACGTTAATTCCCCGCCAGGAGACTGAGGAGCTGGTTGATCTGATAATCAGGGAAAACAGGGGATACAGGGGCAGGATCATCGATATCGGCACCGGTTCGGGTTGCATCGCCATCGCACTTGCAGTAAACCTTCCGGGATCAGAAATAACAGGTATTGACATTTCCCATGAAGCTCTTAAAACCGCAGTTGAAAATGCCGAACTGAATAATGTCACTATTTCATTTATTTCTGCTGATATTTTCAACTGTCAGCCCGGTGAGGCCTTTAATGCTGATATTATTGTCAGCAATCCGCCGTATGTAAGGAGTTCCGAGAAACAGTTCATGAACAGAAATGTGCTTGATTATGAACCTCATAATGCTCTGTTTGTTCCGGATGAGAATCCTCTGGTCTATTATCATGCAATAGTTAACATGGCAAAATGGGCTTTATCCCCGGGAGGAAAGCTGTATCTTGAAATCAATGAGGCCATGGGAGATAACATAGCTGAATTGCTGAGATCGAATGATTATACAGATGTGTTGATAGTGAAAGATATTAATGGCAAGGACAGGATAATTAAAGCAATAAAAAATGGCTGAAAGTGAATTGTTCAAGACCTCATTGTCAAAATCGATGTCCCTCTGCTCACAGCGGGAATACTGTTGCAGCGATATAAGGGAAAAGCTTCATTCATGGGGAATCGGGAACGCTGATGCTGAAAAGATTATTTCTATCCTCATTAAGGAAAAGTTCATTGATGAAGAAAGATATTCTTTAGCTTTTGTAAAAGACAGGTTTAAACATAATAAATGGGGAAAGATGAAAATCTCCGCCCATCTTAGAGCCAAATCCATACCGGGAGAAATAATCAGATCAGCACTCGGCTCGATTGAAGATGAGTTATACAGGGAAACTGTAAAAGAGATCCTGATCTCCCACAGAAAATCAATAAAAGCAAAAAACCAGTATGATCTGAAAGGGAAGCTTCTCCGCTATGGTCTGTCGAAGGGATTTGAAAGTGGTCTCCTCTATGATCTGCTGAATGATCTTGATTAAAAAATACGTGAAATAAAAGGATAAAAAGCAATCAGGAGAATAATTGCCGATCCTGTTATATCGAATATTATCAGTTGCTTACGCGTGTCGGCATATCTGATGTAAAACAACGAAAAGGCAGATCTCATAACAAGTTGCAAGGCAAAGAATAGAAAAATCCTTAATCCATAGACATTCCATTCATATGCTTCGGAAATCTTTCCCCTGATTATAAGCGAAAAACTGTGTGACAATCCGCAGGAGACACATGGTTCACCTGATAGCTTTTCATGAATACATACAACCGGGTAATTATCTTTTTCAGGCGAAAAAATGCCGGAGTATGCAAAAATCAAAAGTATTACTCCGGCAAGTATTATATTAATAATAAGGTAAGGTTCATTACTGAACCTTGGTATGTTTTCTGATGCCTGACTACTTTTTCTTTTGCAAAGAGTCATCCGTTTGTGTGTTTTCCTTTTCCAGGTCTTCGAGCGTCTCCACACGTCCTTTTTTATCAGTACCGGTATTTATTTCCACTTTGTTTCCGTCACTTTCTATCTTAATTGAAACGTTGGCATCTTCCAGATCTTTCAGCACATCTTCCCGAACATCTTTAAAGATATTCTCAATGTTACCCGGCCATTTGTTTTCAGCTTTCCTTGCAATCCTTTCCACAACAAAGATCTGTGACAGTGAGATGAGTGATGCAACAATGCCGATTATTAGCCCGGCAATCAGGATCCCTTTTGGAGAGTTGTTCCTTGAAGCCTGCGATAAGCCAACCCCTGCGAGAACAATTGCAATAATCCCGGGGATTATTGCAATAAGCCCGACACAGGGAATTACTGCAATTACAAAAGTCACTATTGCCGCTATCAGGGCCGCAACTCCAAGATTCTGACCTCTTGACTGTTCAGGTGGTTGTCCCGGACCTTGTCCAAGGTTTTGTTTTGTGCTATTGCTAAAGTCTTCCATGACACTTATTGGTTTTATTATTATTCATTCCTGCTTAAGATATTTACCATATCCTGTTCTAAAGACGTTAACGGATTTTCAATGATGCGTCCGGCTTCAATATTATTTTTATAAAAGATAAATGTAGGTACTCTTTCAATACTCAGTTCATCATATTCCCCGACAGGAGCAAGCTTGGTATTATCCACTCCTATAAAAGTGACTTTAGCAACCGGAAAACCCCAGGTGTCAAGGATCCTCATAAAACGGGGCACCTCTCTTCTGCTGTCGGGGCACCATGTGCCAAGAACGACTTTAATTGTCAGGTCATCCTTGTTTATTCCCGTTAATTTATTAACAGGTTCCGGATTGAACTGATATTCGTCATATCCTTTTATGTACCATTGTGAATGTGGCTGTCTGGACAACTGAACAGGGTTAAAATACCCCAGCAGCCATGTTGATTGCTCCGAAAAATTTGCTACAGTTTCTGTTACAGGTGCTGAATAATTTTCTGACGCCGATGTTGTAAGTTTGGCAGTCTTACACCCACTGCAAATCGATAGAATAATTAGAATATTAATTAAAATAATTTTCATTGTTCAGTTTATTGCCCTCCAAACTCCATTAGAAAAGATTTTATGAAAGGATTGAGATCACCGTCAAGGACAGCCTGCACGTTGCCGGTCTCGTGGCTGGTCCGGAGATCCTTTACCATTTTATAAGGATGAAGCACATATGACCTGATCTGGGAACCCCATTCAATTTTTTTCTTCTGTCCCTCAATCTTTGCCTGTTCCTCCATCTGCTTCCTGAGTTCCAGCTCATAAAGCTGCGACTTAAGGATCCTCATGGCATTCTCTTTATTATTAAGCTGAGAGCGTGTCTCCTGGTTTTCTATCACGAGTCCCGTAGGATGGTGCCTCAGTCTCACTGCAGTTTCAACCTTATTAACGTTTTGCCCGCCTGCCCCGCTTGAACGGTAAGTCTCCCAGGTAATATCTGCCGGGTTTATCTCTATCTCAATGTTGTTATCAACCAGAGGTGATATAAATACCGATGCAAAGGTTGTCTGACGTTTTCCCTGAGCGTTGAAGGGGGAAATCCTTACAAGCCTGTGAACGCCATTTTCGCTTTTCAGATAGCCGTATGCCCTTTCGCCGTCAATTTCAATAGTAACAGATTTCACACCAACCTCATCACCCGGTTGAAAATCTAGTTCCCTGACCTTGTAGTTATTTCGTTCGGCCCAGCGCAGATACATTCTCATCAGCATAGCGGCCCAGTCATTGCTTTCGGTACCGCCGGCACCTGAATTGATTTTAAGTATGGCGCCCAGCTGGTCTTCTTCTTTTTGCAGCATGTTGCGCACTTCAAGATCTTCGATCATCGCCAGACAACTATCATACTGGCTTTCAATATCTTCTTCAGTGGCCTCCCCCTCCCGGTAAAAGTCATTGATAACTGCAAGGTCGTCAATACCTGTACTGATCTTTTGAAAATCTGCTGTCCAGCTTTTTAGTCGGGAAATAGTTCTCAGGAGCTCTTCGGCCGATTTCGGATCATCCCAGAAATCTGGTTGTTGCGATAAATTCTCTTTTTCTGCAATCAGTTTAAGCTTGTCGTCGATGTCAAAGATACCTCCTTAACGCATCACGGCGCTCCGATAAATCTTTTATCTGTTCGTTGGTTATCATTCAGTGATTAAATTTTGTGCAAATTTAATAAATTTGACTGTTAATACTACAGTTGAATTTCGTCTGCAATCATTATGCTCAAATCATCTCTATATCAGAATCTCATCGAAGCCGGCTGTGATGAAGCCGGGAGAGGTTGTCTTGCCGGTCCGGTGGTGGCAGCAGCGGTAATTCTTCCGAAAAAATATAAACATCCTGTTCTGAACGATTCAAAGAGACTTTCTGTAAAGCAGAGAGTTATCCTGAAGGATGAAATAATAAACTCGGCCATTGCATGGAACGTAGCATTCATAACCAACGCTGAAATAGATGAAATGAATATTCTCAGGGCTTCAATAAAAGCAATGCATCTTGCAATTGAAGGCCTTAAGAAGAAGCCGCAGTTCCTGCTTATTGACGGTAACAGTTTCTATCCATATAAAGATATCAGGCATAAGACAATTATTAAAGGCGACGGAATGTTTTTCTCAATTGCAGCTGCCTCGGTTCTGGCCAAGACTTTCCGTGATGAATATATGGAAAAGATCCATAATGAGTTCCCCCATTATGGCTGGGATAAAAATAAAGGGTATCCCACTCCTTTTCATAAGACTGCCATCCTGAAGCACGGAATAACACCTTACCACAGAAAATCTTTTAATCTGTTCGACACACAGATGGAATTGCAGTTTTGAATTATCTGGTATGAGAGAAAAAGTTATCTTTGCCCGATAAATCAAAAATCAATTAAAATAAGTTTATATAATATGAAGAAGTTTTTATCAATTCTGATGGTTCTTGCTATAAGTTTTGGCCTCAAAGCCAGGGCTGATGAAGGTATGTGGCTCCTGCCGCTTATCGAAAAACTCAATATGGGCAAGATGACCGACCTGGGACTGAAACTCTCTGCTGAGGATATTTACAGTCTGAACAAAGCCAGCATCAAGGATGCCATTGTCATCTTTGGCGGTGGTTGTACCGCAGAGATCGTCTCTTCACAGGGTCTCCTGCTTACAAATCATCATTGCGGTTACGGGCAGATACAGGCTCACAGTACAGTTGAACATGATTATCTCCAAGATGGATACTGGGCCATGACAAAGGAGCAGGAGTTGCCTAATCCAAATCTTTCAGTAACATTTTTACTGAAAATTGAAGATGTTACAGATCAGATCCTTGCAAACATTAAGCCGGGGATGAGCGAGACAGAAAGGAATTCTGCAATAAATGAAGCAAGAACAGCCATTGAAAAGAAAGCTGTCGAGGGAACAGCCTACAGAGCGACGGTATCTTCTTTCTACGGAGGAAATTATTTTTACCTCCTTGTTTATGAAAGGTATATGGATGTAAGGTTTGTCGGCGCACCACCTTCATCGATAGGAAAATTTGGCTTCGATACTGATAACTGGGAATGGCCGCGTCATACCGGAGACTTCAGTGTTTTTCGCGTTTATGCAGGTCCTGATGGCAAGCCTGCTCCCTATTCAAAAGATAATGTTCCGCTTAAACCCAATTACTGGTTGCCGGTTTCAATAAAAGATCTGGATAAAGGCGATTACGCAATGATCCTGGGATACCCCGGAAGAACTCAAAGATATGCAACATCTTACGAGGTTGATGAACTTCTGAAGATAACCCATCCGAACAGGATCAAGATCCGTGGTATTAAGCAGGAGATCTGGATGGCTGATATGCAGGCTGACCAGAAAGTCAATATACAATATGCATCAAAATACTCAGGGTCATCTAATTACTGGAAGTATTCAATTGGTCAGAAAGGTGGACTCGAAAGACTTAACGTAAAGGCAGAAAAACAGCAGATTGAAAGTCAGTTCAACACCTGGGTGGCTGCTGATGCAAGCCGCAGGGCAAAATACGGGGAAGCTCTTAATATGATCCGTACTTCAATTGATGGTAGAGCTGAATTTGCCAATGCCCAGCAATATATAAGCGAGTGCTTTATGCAGGGATGTGAACTGCTCAGAATGAATCAGGTTGCTTCCATGCTCATTGCAGCACTTAAATCGGAGGATAACCAGAGAATAACTGAAGCTAATTCCCCGATCAAAAATTATATAAGCTCCTTTTTAAAAGACTATAATCCTCCCACCGATCAGAAGTCAATGAAAGCAATGATAAAGCTCTACAGGAGCGATGTCCCTTCGAAATTCCATCCTGATTTTTATGTAAATATCGTTGATAAGAAATTCAAAGGTGACGTTGACAGGTTTGTTGACGATATTTTCGCAAAATCGGTTTTTGCAAGTGAGGCCCGACTGTCAGCATTCCTGAATAAACCAGTTCTAAAGACTATCGAAAGAGATCCTGTTTTCCTTATGGCAACTTCCATCAGCAAGGTGAGCGCCGATGTTTCAAAAGGGCTCAGCCAGTTTGACGTGAGCCTGACAACCGGACGCAGATTGTGGATGGCAGCCCTGATGGAAATGACACCTGATAAAACCTTATATCCTGACGCAAACTCAACAATGCGTCTGTCATATGGAACCGTTCAGGATTATGATCCTAAAGATGCAGTAACCTATAAGTATTATACAACACTTCAGGGTGTTGTGGATAAGTACAAACCCGGCGATTACGAATTCGATCTGCCGCAGCGACTCATTGATCTTAATAATAAGAAAGAATTCGGAAGATATGCATCTCCAAAGGGTTATATGCCTGTATGTTTCCTGACCACCAATGATATCACAGGTGGAAATTCAGGAAGTCCTGTTTTGAATGCAAATGGTGAGCTTATAGGTCTTGCATTTGACGGTAACTGGGAAGCGATGAGCGGTGATGTGGCTTACGAAACGGAACTCCAGAGGACCATAGCGGTTGATATAAGGTATGTACTCTGGGTAATGGATGTCTATGCCGGGGCTAAACACCTGGTCGATGAGATGGATGTAGTACAATAAGTATATTCCCTTATGAATTTTGATATTGTTGAAATATTTGCAGCTTTTATGGTATTATTTGCCATTATTGATATACCTGGCTCAATACCAATTATATTGGATATTAAAGCCAAAACAGGAGATATTGAACCGGGAAAAGCTACAATTGCTTCATTTATCATTTTTCTTGCTTTCCTTTTTATAGGCACTCCTTTGCTTGGCATCTTTGGTGTGGATGTATCATCCTTCGCCATTGCCGGTTCATTTATTATCTTTCTTATAGGAATGGAGATGGTGCTGGGGATCAATATTTTCAAACACGATTCTGCCGGGGGAGGATCAATAGTTCCGATTGCTTTCCCTCTTATTGCGGGAGCCGGTTCAATAACAACTATTCTTTCACTTAAAGCTGAGTATCAAACAGTAAATATACTTATTGCCCTCATTCTTAATATGGTGATCGTCTATATTGTTTTAAGACTTACTGCACGGATTGAAAGGATTCTTGGTGCTGCCGGATTACATATTCTGAAAAAGATGTTCGGGATAATCCTGCTTTCCATTGCTATCAAACTTTTCCTTACGAATACCGGGATAATCTTACCTCATGGCATGTAAGGTAACAATCTATACCGATGGAGCTGCCAGCGGAAACCCGGGTCCCGGCGGATATGGAGTGATCCTTATTTCCGGTAAGCACCGGCTTGAGAAGTCGGAGGGCTTCATGCTCACAACAAATAACCGGATGGAACTGATGGCAGTGATTGCCGGTCTTGAGGCATTGAAGATTCCCGGCAGTGATGTAATTATTTATACCGATTCAAAATATGTTGCAGACTCTGTCGAAAAAGGGTGGGTTTTTCAATGGGAGTCAAAAGCATTTAAAAAGAAAAAAAACCAGGATCTCTGGATAAGGTTCCTTAAGATTTACCGACAGCACAAAGTAAGGTTTGTCTGGATAAAAGGCCATGCAAGCAATAAGGAAAATGAAATCTGCGACCGGCTGGCTGTGGAGGCTTATAAGAAAGCTGATCTGCTGGAAGATGCAGGTTACAAACCTGAAGAAGATAAAGATTTACTTTTTGAATGAATCAGGACTATGAGAGGTCAGAAGGAACTGTATGAGCTCCTTGAAAAGCTGTCGATCAGCTTTGAATATCATGAACATCCTCCATTGGCCACAATTGAGGATGCTAAGGTTCACTGGAAAGAATATAATTCAGGAAGGTGCAAAAACATCTTTTTCCGGAATCATAAAGGGAACAGACATTACCTTGTAATTCTTGAACATCTGAGACTACTTGATATACATGATCTGGAGAAACGGCTCCGGCAGGGTAAGCTCACTTTTGCTTCCGATCAGAGGTTAATGAGATATCTCGGACTGGAGCCCGGTTCAGTATCTCCTTTCGGTTTGATCAATGACAAAGAGAACCATGTCCATCTCTTCATTGATGAAAAACTAAGTGAATATGAACGGCTGGCTTTTCACCCTAATGTCAATACAGCATCCCTGATAATCTCAAAATCCGATTTTCTCAAATTCCTCGATCATACCGGAAACTCATATGAGTTTATCAGGCTTTATGATTAAATCCCCCAAAAAATAATCAGAGTAAATCTGTGAGATCTGCGGGAGATAAAATTTATATTCCCTTTAACTTGCCCCCCACCCCCTAAAGGGGGCTTAATATTTATCTGATTATCAATAAGTCCCCTTCAGGGCATTTAGGGGTGGATAAAGCTTAAAGGAAGTTCTATTTCTTCCCGGTTTTATAAACAGGCTGATTCCACTCCTCTGCAGGTTCATATTTACTCAGCGAAGCCCAGTAGATACCCCGTTTTTGAATCTCAAGAGCCTGGGGAACATTGAAATCAGTCGCCACATGACCTAATGAGGAATAGAAAACTCTTCCTTTGCCATAGAACTTCTTCCATGCCACAGGAATAACATTCCCGTCGATCCACTCAGCATGCTTGCCGCTGAAGGTAGTTGTGGCAAGCACTTTTACATTCGGGTCAACGTGCATAAAGTATTGTTCGGAATGCATATCAAAATCTGATAATCCTTTTGTAACCGGATCCTTCGGATCAACAATGTTTACCCTGTAGTCTATCACACCCCCGGGATGAGCCACCCATTGTCCACCGACCATAAACTGATACTCGGTATTGTTTCTGAATGAGTCTCCCAATCCGCCATGCCATCCTGCAATACCTGTTCCACTTTTAACCGCTTCGAGTAAAGCTTTTTCCTGACTGTTCGCTATCTGACCCATGGTCCATGCCTGAACTATCAGATCAAAATCTTTCTGCAGATCGTACTTTACATATGCTTCGAGGGTGTCGGATACAGTAACCTCTGCCCCTTCCGATCTCATCCATGGGACAAAAACATCGCGGCATTTATCAGGCTCATGTCCCATCCAGCCGCCCCAGACGAAAAGTACTTTTTTACCTGTCAGAGGTGAAGCGGATTTACCAGTGATGACATCAGCCAGGACATACGGAGCAGCAACCGATGCGGCCATTAATGTGGCACTCCTTGAAAGAAATAAGCGTCGTGTTATCATAGCTTAAGTGATTTATTGCTAAGATAACAATTTTTTGATTTCCATGCTTTCAGTCAGTTCACTACTGTCAATAATAATTCTTTTTATTATTTATAATAGTTCTAAATTATCCCCGGCTTTGCATCAAAAAAGTTTTAGGAACGTCATTATTCAGAAAATAATCCATATGGAAAGGCAGCATGAAAAGAATTTTAATTGCATTTTTTATTCTTTGTTTAGTTATTTCCGGTGTTAACGGACAGGCACTTGAAAAGAAGCAGTACAAAGCAACAAAGATAGTAGTTCCTCCGGTAATTAATGGTATTCTTGACGATGAGACATGGGAGGAAGGGACCTGGATTGATGACTTCACACAGTATGAACCTTATAACGGCCGGGCAGCATCACAAAGGACAGAGTTTAAAATTCTGTTCGATGAAAATAATCTGTATGCGGCTTTTAAGGTTTATGACACCAGTCCCGACAGTATTGTTAACCGATTAACAAGGCGGGATAATCCTGACGGAGATCTTGTCGGAATTATACTCGACAGTTTTCATGATCTGCGTACGGGATTTCTTTTTGGGATCAGTTCAAGCGGTGTGAAATATGACCAGATGTTCACCAATGATGGTCAGAATGAGGACTCTTCCTGGGATCCTAACTGGTGGGTAAAAACTTCCATCAATAATGAAGGCTGGGTTGCTGAAATGAAAATACCTTTCAGTCAGGTCAGGTTTGAAAAGAACTCGGGTGATATTTGGGGCCTTGAGGTAATAAGAACTTTATACAGAAAAAATGAAACTAGTCTCTGGCAGCATATCCCGAAAGATTCTCCCGGCCTGGTACATATGTTTGGTGAATTAACAGGACTTGAACA
>DATKXL010000146.1:0-9697 GCA_035529055.1 Bacteroidales bacterium | reverse complement strand
TGTGAGGGGCTCAAAATAGAGTTTGTCGGAGGTGTCATAATCAGTTGAAACAGTCTCGGGGTTACAGTTTACCATAATTGATTCATATCCCGCATCCCGTATTGCAAAAGCCGCATGGACGCAGCAGTAGTCAAATTCGATGCCCTGGCCTATCCTGTTCGGACCTCCGCCGAGTACCATTATCTTTTTCCTGCTGTTCACTGCAACTTTATCGGGTGCGTTATAAGTTGAAAAGTAATATGCGGCATTCTCTACTCCGCTGACAGGAACAGGTTGCCATGATCCGGATAATCCCAGCGATATTCTTCTGGCCCTTATTTCTTTTTCGGGGATGCTTAATAATTTAGAAAGATATCTGTCGGCAAAGCCATCTTTTTTTGCTCTTATAAGGATTTCATCAGGCAATTGCTTCCCTTTATACCGAAGTATCTCCTCCTCTTCATCCACGAGCTCTTTCATCTGGGAAATAAACCAGGGTTTGATATGGGTTTTTCTGTAAAGCTCTTCAATGTCAGCACCTTTACGTAAGGCCTCATACATAATGAATTGACGTTCGCTTGATGGATGTTTAAGCAATATCATCAATTCATCCAGAGATTTCTGATGAAAATCTCTGGCAAACCCCAATCCATAACGCCCGATTTCAAGCGAGCGGATTGCTTTCTGCAAGGCTTCTTTATAAGTTTTCCCGATACTCATCACTTCTCCGACTGCCAGCATCTGTGTCCCCAGTTTATCTTCAAGACCCTCAAACTTTTCGAAAGCCCAACGTGCAAATTTTACGACAACATAATCTCCCGATGGTCTGTATTTTTCGAGTGTTCTTTCGCGCCAGTATGGAATTTCATCAAGTGTAAGCCCCCCTGCAAGCAATGCAGATATAAACGCTATCGGGAACCCTGTCGCTTTCGAAGCAAGTGCAGATGAGCGGGATGTACGCGGGTTAATCTCGATAACTACCACTTTGCCGGTCTTTGGATCGTGGGCAAATTGTATGTTTGTCCCCCCGATAACTTCAATGGCTTCAACGATGGAATAAGAATAGTTCTGAAGACGTTTCTGCAATTCAGGATCAATAGTCAGCATAGGGGCAGTGCAGAATGAATCACCGGTATGTACTCCCATCGCATCAACATTTTCAATAAAGCAGACAGTTATCATCTGGTTCTTTGAATCCCTTACAACCTCCAGTTCAAGCTCTTCCCATCCTACAACTGATTCCTCAACAAGAACCTGATTTACAATACTCGCCGACAATCCCCTGCTTGCCACGGTACGCAACTCCTCAATATTATATACAAGTCCGCCGCCGGTACCACCCATTGTGTAGGCAGGCCTTATCACCACAGGATAGCCAAGTTCTGCGGCAACCTTTTCGGCATCCTCGACGGTGTTGACAGCCTTGCTCATGGGCATCTCAATTCCAAGATGGTTCATCGTTTCTTTAAAAGCGATCCTGTCTTCACCTCTTTCAATTGCATCAACATTTACGCCGATAACCTTAACATTATATCTATCCAGTATGCCTTTCTTAGCCAGCAGTGAAGAGAGATTTAATCCGGTTTGTCCGCCAAGATTGGGAAGAAGGGCATCAGGCCTCTCCTTTTTAATTATTTCGGTGAGAGCATACTCATTTAATGGTTCAATATAAGTTGCATCGGCTATCCCCGGATCGGTCATTATCGTTGCAGGATTTGAATTGACGAGAACGATTTTATAACCTAATGAACGCAGTGCTTTGCAGGCCTGTGTTCCCGAATAATCAAATTCACATGCTTGTCCGATGATGATTGGTCCTGAGCCGATAATCAGCACCTTTTCGATGTCTTCCCGTTTTGGCATAATGATTTTTTAAATTGAAAATATGGTTCGCAATTTAGGGAATCAAATTGACTTTGTAAATAATCCTCCGGGGTGATGTGATTTAATAATTCCATGAACTCACCCCCCATCCCCCTCTCTAATTCTTAGAGAGGGGGTGTAATACATTATATATCATATAGTTCCTCCTCTTTACGAAGTAGAGAGGGGGAATACAAGGGGATGAGTACATGTGAAACAAAGGAGTTTGAAATGACAAATTGTATGATAGGATGCTCATTTTATTTCTTAGCCAAATACGGTATGATTCATAATTATCTCGTAAATTTATATAGGTATTGTATATATCCGAAGTATTGTGATTTAATGATAACCAATATAAATAATTGATTATGAAAACGAAAACATCAAAGACCATTAGCCGCAGGGGATTCATTGGGACCTCGGCAGCTGCGCTGGCAGGATTCACAATCGTACCAGGTCACGCTGTTTCAGGGCTGGGGCATATTGCTCCCAGCGATAAGTTAAACATTGCAGGTGTCGGTATAGGGGGGATGGGAAGAAGCAACCTTGTCAATGTCGCAAAGACTGAAAATATAGTTGCTCTGTGTGATGTTGACTGGGGAGAGCCGACAGCACGTGTATTTAAAACTTACCCCGGAGCGAAGCAGTATAAGGATTATCGTATTATGCTGGATAAGCAGAAAGAGATAGATGCGATAATAGTAGCAACATCCGATCATACTCATGCGGTTATAAGTATGGATGCCATGAGGCGGGGCAAACATGTCTTTACCCAGAAGCCTCTTACCCATACTGTATATGAAGCCAAAATTCTGGCAAAAGCAGCAAAGGAATACAAAGTTGCAACCCAGATGGGCAACCAGGGTCAGGCCGCTGATGGCCCCCGCAGGCTTCGCGAAATGATCTGGGATGGTGTTATCGGACCGGTGCGTGAGGTTCATGTCTGGACCGACAGACCCAATAATGGTCTTTTCAGGACATACTGGCCCCAGGGTGTCAGCCGTCCGGCTGAAACACCGCCAACTCCTGAAATCCTTGATTGGGATCTGTTCGTGGGGCCGGCTCCCATGCGACCCTATCATCCTGCCTATCACCCGTTCAGGTGGCGCGGTTGGTGGGACTTTGGTACCGGCGCATTAGGGGATATCGGATGCCACTCTCTTGATCCGATATTCCGTGCATTAAAGCTGAAATACCCAGCTTCCGTTCAGGCTGTATCAACACTTGTCAATACAGAGACATACCCTTCCGGATCAATAGTGCGGTACGAATTTCCGGCTCGTGAAGGGATGCCGCCGGTAAGTCTTACATGGTACGATGGAGGTCTTCGTCCCCTGCTTATACCTGAGCTGGAGCCAGGTATGAAAATGGGAGAGGGAGGCACCCTCTATGTCGGAGATAAGGGTAAAATTCTCAATGACAAAATCCTGCCTGTATCCTTGCGGGAATCATATAAGGCACCCGCACCTTACATTCCATCATCTCCCGGACATGAAGAGGAGTGGATCCTTGCCTGTAAGGGAGGCGCTCAGGCCGGCGCTGACTTTGAATGGGCGGGTCCGCTTACCGAAACCGTACTGCTAGGTAACATCGCGCTCCGCAATGAGGTGAAAGAAAAACTCGGAGGTGAGGTTATGATCTGGGATCCTGATAAATTCAGTTTCACAAATATGCCTGAAGCTGACCGGTTCCTTCATTGTGAGTACCGGAAGGGTTGGAACCTCTAAACGGAGTGACTATCGTATAACAAAAAATAATGCTCATTAAGCTGGATTGCCGAAGTTTTTTTGATAATATTTAAACATTATGATTATTAATTTGTTATTAGTTTCCAGACCGTTAGCTGACCAGCGCCATTGTAATTAAAGCGTTTGTTAATAACTTGATGGTTTTTCAGGATTTTTACAGTAAAAAATTTAGTAATTTATGCTTGAAAATGTGACGGTTGATATTTAGAATCTCAGGTATAAAAAATGATCAGGATTTAAAAGAGGTGAAAAGAATGATAAAAATAGATGATCCATTGTCTGTTCTGGTTGATAAAATCCGTGGAAATACTTTTAATTTGGAAAAGCAGAAGAGAAAGTTTGTCAGTTTTTCTTCTTTTCTATCAAACCTTTTTCAGAATCAGCTAATTAAGAAGTTGTATCTTCTATCGCTCTTTTTATCGATGGCTGTCCGTGTAGTTGCTCCTGATCAGAAGGCTCTGTATATTCATGAGTCGTTGCCTGTCGAACCCTTTTCCAGGCTTTTGTATGCAATCGGAATGGTGGAAACAATGGGTAATACAATGGCTTACAACGAATTTGAAAATGCAGCAGGAATTTTCCAGATTCGCCAGGTAAGGCTTGATGACTATAACAGACGAACGGGAAATAACTATTCTCTGAAGGATATGTTCAATTATGAAATATCTGAAAAGGTCTTTCTCTATTTTGCATCGGTAATCGGGCCTTATGATTTTGAGAGAATAGCAAAATCCTGGAACGGTTCAGGACCGATGACTGAATTTTACTGGAAAAAGATAAAGAAATACTTATGAAAAGTCCCGCCCTGGCGGGATTTTTTCTTATATTTATCCTTCTCAAATCTAATATTCATTTTTATGAAAACTTCACGAAGAACGTTTATAAAGCTAGGAACAATGGCTGTTGTTGGCGCTGCTGTTTTACCGAGGCCGGTATTTGCTGCACCAAAGAAAAAGGGAATAGTAGGCTTACAACTCTATTCCATTCGTCAGGATATGACGAAGGATCCCCTGGGATCGCTGACCCAGCTCAGGAATATGGGTTACGAATACGTTGAACATGCCAGTTATGTTAACAGGAAATTTTACGGATACGAAGCAAAAGAGTTCAGGAAAGTGCTCGATGATCTTGGATTAAAGATGATCAGCGGACATACGGTAATGGGCAGGCAGCACTGGAACGAAACCGCTAATGATTTCTCCGACAGCTGGAAATACACGGTTGAAGATGCTGCAGTACTTGGCCAGAAATATGTTGTGAGCCCTTCGATGGATGGAAGTATGAGGAAAACATTTGATGATTTCAAGAGATATATGGATGTATTTAATAAATGCGGACAGTTATGCCAGAAGCAGGGAATGAAATTCGGCTATCACAATCACGATTTTGAATTCAGCGAAAAACTTAACAATGAGAAGCTGTTTGATATAATGATGAAGAGCATCGATCCCAACCTGGTGGTAATTCAGTTAGATATCGGGAACCTTTATAATGGTGGGGCAGTTGCTCTTGATGTGGTAAAACAATATCCGGGCCGGTTCGAGAACATACACGTGAAGGATGAGATACCAGCTACCGAAGGAAATGAGAAATATGTCAGCACCATTATTGGTCAGGGGATAGTCAATGCTAAAAAAGTAACAAAACTGGCAACCAGAATAGGAGGGACCAAAGTATATATTATTGAGCAGGAATCTTACCAGGGAAAAACACCAATGGAATGTGTGAAAGAGGACCTGGAGGTCATGAAGAAATGGGGGTATGTTTAGAGTGTGACGCCGTGGTTAAACATCCATTGATTATACTTTTGTGATTTGAACAGTTCAATACAGGATTGTTATTTTTTACTCCATGTAAAAAGATGTAAAGCATCCTGAGCGACTCCTTCTCTTTTGATCAGTACCGGCTTTGGCAGAGAGGGATCTAGATTGAGATACTCCTCTCTCACTTTGATCGGTGTTTCAAGGATATATGGTTTGCAGGAAGAAATTGCGGCTACAGCCCGTTTTGCTCCTTCATAGAGGGCTTTCCGGGTCTCTTCGAAAGGATATAGCAATGCCGATTCCCTTGCAAGTCCGTTCTTCACAGCGACGGTCACAATATTATTCCCAAAGAATTTCTTTGCCTCGCGGCATGTGGCTTCATCGCCTGTTACCATTATCGGAGGAACTCCGAAGTACCCGGCAATTGCTGCATTCTGAGCCAATTCGCCTGATTCCACACCATTGTACCAGTAACGGTTTTCAGTTTTAGACGATTGAGTATGGTTAAGCACACCGTCGGGTGTACCCATCATTGCATGGAAACCAAGCATTACCATTCCGGCAAATGTGCTGTCGAGATCTGTCAGATTGCCTGCACCCGGTCTTGGACGCCCTGTTATATACTTAGCCCCCGGCACCATAAGATGTGGAATCACAGCCTGTGACCCGTGACCATCAAGGACAATGACTTCAGTGGCACCTCCATCCCGAAGTCCTCGCACCACGGCAGCAACGTCACCCATGAAGTATTCGCAGGCCTGAATATTCAACGGGGTATCTTTCTCACGGGTCTGGTCAAACTTAAAGACTCCGCTGATACCCTCAAGATCGGTATTGACATATATTTTCAACTGGGCAGACAGAGGATTTACGAAGATATAAGATGTCAGCAAAACCAGAATGAATATCCGCAATCCTGATTTGAGTGTTTTGATTTTTCTTAGCATTAGAATAAGCTTTTCAGGGTTTATAGGAAAAATATTTCGGAATTTTATTTTTTCTGCCAGGCAAGTAATGCAACAATAACGATCAAAACATCGATTACAATAATACTGGTGAATGCCAGCCATATTGCACCGAATAACAACAGAAAAGGAGAAAGTTTAACCGGCAGGGAACGGTGGGCTTTAACAGAAAAGTCCTTGCTTTCGGAACCTATAAATTCAATTAATTCCGGTGGTAATGTAACATATTCGATCATATTCTGATTGATGATTAAGGTGAATAAAACCTTTGGTGAAACAATTGGGTGCTAGCATATACTAAAGTAATGCAAAAAAAACGTAAAATCAAAATTGACAATGTAAAATCACTATTGTTAAAAAAGTTTCATTTTTCTGGTGAGCTGTTTCTTGCAGGTTTTTTAAAATTCATGATTATTTTTCTGAAAAAATTCATAAATACTTCATCTTCATCATTATAAATTTAATCTGTTTTATAACTTTTAAACTAAAACCCGATAGAGATGAAAAGGAAAATGTTAATGACTGCAGTTGCCATAATGATCGGTTCATGTATTATGGCTCAGAACACTTCCAGGACTCAGACACAAGCTCAGAAAATGCTAAGGAAAGAGCAGAGGAAACAAGAAGCTGCTCAAAATCGTGAAATGTACATGGAGAAGGAACAGACAACTACACGGAATAAAGGTATTCGTAATGCAACTCCGCAGCGTAATGCGGCAAAGGTTTCAAGGAGCACCGGCCCCGGGAGAAAATAGTTGTTGCTGGTGAATGAAAGGAGGGTGTATTAAAAGCCCTCTTTTATCTTCTCACCCCGACCTTGGGGAGCCTCTCTATTACATTGCCGATAAACAGCTTGATATTCTTAAGCAATTTGTTCTGTCTCCCGGTATATGTGGAAGTTTTGAGGAAGTTGAGCGGGATATGTATGAACCTGTCCGGGATTATTATAAAAAATGCTGTCTTAAGGATTAGATTGTTCTGGAAAAGGAAGATCATTAAAAGGAATTAATAAACCTGCTCAGCCTTACTATCAATTAGATTATGGTATAAATCTTTCATATCATCAGGGAGAAAGCTTATATCAATAAACTTATGCCACTTATCCATGGAAGTGTTGAATTTATAGAACATATTCTCTATTACTTTATTGTCAATACTGAATCTGCCAAATGCTTCCAGAAAATCTTTCTTCCTGATTTTTTTCTTTTTACCATTTAAAGTCAACGCTAATTCTTCATCATCATCATCCACTATCAGGTTGGAAGCTACCATATCATATGCCGGACTTAAGACATATCCCATATCCGGATTGTCAATCAGAGAGAAGTTTTTTAAATGCATATCTGCGTTACCTGTAAGGAAGGAGAACAATACCTGCTCAAAAAAATTCGTTATATCTAATCCCGGATTTGCCGAGTATTTAGCAATTGCTTTTCCTATCTGTTCATAAGAACCATTGTATTTTTGCTCAGTTAATCGTTCAGTCAGCTGACACATGTCTTCCATGTGAATCTTTATTTCATTACTTCTGTCAATGCGCCTGGTTATGTATGATAGTTTCCCAGAGCTTAATCTGATAAGGGAATGAGGTACCACTTCTATACCGGATATTTCAGCAAGATGCATTGTAAGGTCTTCAAGTTCAGGAAGGAATTTGTATTTTGTTGTTGGTGGCTTTAAGATGTAACCACCCCAAAGCCCAACGATTGTAAACCTCTGAGGTTCATTTTTTTTTGATAACTTCTCTATTTCCAGCAATAATTTTGGTTGCACACCTGTTACAGTTGATTGAGACCTTATTACTTTTTCAGCCAGGTCCAACATTTGATCTTCGGAATAAGGTAATTCAGGAGGTGTAGTTGTCCCAAAAATCTTTCTGCAACACACCTTATGAAATTCGGATGTCTCTTCTCCTAATTCAGCATAACAATATAAACATCTTCTCATAGTCAGAGATTAAGAGTTGTCTTCTTCAATACTAACTGCTCCAATGCAGTCCCTGCAACAGGCCAACAATAAACCCATTCGATCCCGGGCATTTAGTTTCCAGTTTTTTTCAGCGATCTCCAGTAACCAGCCTTCAGGAATCAATCCATCAAAAAAGGGAAACATCGTTCTGCTAATGTGAGGTTTTTCCTGTAAAGGAAGTGTCAAACTAACTGGTTTTGCTGTTGATCCGGATAAGTAATCAATATCATATAAAAATGAATAACCATTCTCGTTTTCAGTTAAATAACCAGCCAGTTCTTTATGCATATGAACTTTTGCTTTTCTCATTCATTAATAAGTTTAATACGGTTAATTGGTTGTGGTCCAAGCTCCTGACCAAATAGTTTTAGAACCTGATTTACTTTATCCATCCTGAGAGTAGTTTTTCCCTGTTCAAGATCACGAATAAAGCGGAGTCCCACGCCAGCTTTTTCAGTCAATTGCTGCTGAGTAAGGTTTAGCTTCTTTCTTTTATCTTTTAGAAAGTCTGATAATGACATTGATTCTTGTTCCATATTTTATACCTTTTCGGGTATAAAGATAGTCATTAATATGATATTTATACCTTTTCGGGTATAAAATTATAGACAATATGATAAATTATACCTTATCGGGTATAAAGATAGGCAGATATGGTTTGATTATACCTTGTCGGGTATAATCATATTAAAATAGACGCCATCAGGACCGAAAACGGACTGAAGCTTACCTCAGGAGGAAAACTGCCACGGAAAATTGTCAATGAAATTTACAGTTTCAAAGCTTTCCCTGCCTTGATAAATGAAATCAACTTTCACCCTTTTTCGACTCCTGAAAAGACGGCTTACGATTGTTTTATTTACAGGACATTTGACAAAGGAACTTCATCTGCAGTCAATTGTTTATATTTAAAGTGACTTTAACTAAAACATCACGGGGCTTACAGGAAATCTTTGAGATATGCAGGATTATTATTCGAAAATATTAAAGGTGACATTTGCAGCAGCCATGGAATATTTACCGGTGCCGATGTAATAAAGCTGATATTATCAGGGGCATCCTGTGTACAGGTGGTTAGTACCTTATATAAAAATAGCCTGTCGCATATTAATAAAATTAAGAAAGAAATGGTGGAATGGATGGATTTGAAAAACTATAAGAGCATCGATGAGTTCAGGGGGAAGCTGTCTAAAAACAGGCTTACCGGCAATCCATTAAGGGCGTGTGTCCATAATTCAATCACAACCTTACCGTAGTAAACATGGACGACAGGATGATGACCTTTTGCCTCGGCCAAATCTGCCACAATTTAGTTATTACTCATCCTTTTGTTTTCTCTCTAATGGAATTATTCCTGCCATCTCCCCGATAATGTTTACCAGATCGCTCCCTGTTGGGATCACAATTT
>DATKXL010000145.1:0-3034 GCA_035529055.1 Bacteroidales bacterium | reverse complement strand
GTATTTAATTATCCGGAACCTCTTATTGTAAGAAAATATAATACCTCGTTTAATCTCACTTAAAATAAGACTATGTCCTCAAACTGGACAAGGTTATTAGACAGACTGCCGTTAGGGGGCATAGTAAATCTCTGCTCTCATAAACAAAAAATTATTTCTTGCCTCTTTTTTTACTTTATCTTGACATTACCATTTCTGCTTTCTATTATAATTCAACTTGACCCTTCGATTATTATTTTCTGCTCATAATATATCAAATTACATTCTCTGCCTGACTATTTCAATACTGCTAAATCCTAAAATAACTACGCCCTCTAACACGGACAATAAAATTAATAGGTTTGTCACATTTTTTGCATTGATTTTCAGCCACTTAGACAACTTTGTAAAACGTGACAAATCCAGACCGCGCCCCTGCTTTCTATAAAAATAGTGTACCTTGACTCACAACCTGCTCGCCCAAAAACTTGTAACGCGACACTCGTAATGCTCAGTAAAATTTGTAACCAGATGGCAAAAAATGCGCCATACCTTCCTTGTACCGTGACAACATCCTGCCTAAAGAATGAAGACCCTGCCCGGTACTTCGTCAGGTAACACCTACTAATTTTATTGCCGGGCCGTTGAACTAAACCGCCAAATGTCGGTAGATATAATTGAAAATCCCTAATTTGTATGATTATTCACTTAATAATCATACTATCATGAAAAAAAATCATTAGAAGAATTGGTTCTGCGGGAGATGCAAACCCGTAATTACAGTCAGAGGAGCATCGATACTTATGTTCATATGCTCCGTTCTCTTGAAGAGTATCATAACACCTCCGTTGATGAAATTTCTATTGATCAGGTTAAAGATTTCCTTCAATACTCTATTGAAACAAGGAACGTGTCAGTTTCCTATATTAACCAGGTGATCAGTGCCGTCAGGATACTTCAGAAAGATGTTCTTGGGAAAGAGTGGGAATCAATCAGGATCAAACGTCCGAGAAGGGTAAAAAAGCTACCTGTTGTCCTGTCAAAGGAAGAGGTGAGATCTATGATTGAGACAACAAGAAATTTAAAGCACCGGACTATTTTAGCCGTCATTTATTCTGCAGGTTTACGTATCTCAGAATTAATCAGCTTGCGACCCTCTGACATTGATTCTGACCGCAAGCAAATAAGGGTAATTGGTAAAGGTAATAAATACCGCTACACGCTGCTGTCAGAAAATACACTTGATATGTTACGAATGTACTGGCGTGCATACAAACCGGTGCGATACCTTTTTGAAGGACAGAAGAAAGGGCAACCTGTCAGTCAGTCAACTATCCAGCAGGTATTCAAACACGCTTGTAAAAAGACCGGGATAAATAAACCGGCATCAGTACATAGCCTGAGACACTCTTTTGCAACACATCTTCTTGAGAGCGGAGTAAATCTAAAGATCATTCAAAGTCTACTGGGGCATTCTTCTTTACGAACAACTTCGATCTATCTGCATGTAACCCGTTTTGATCCGGCATCGATTAAGAGTCCTTTTGATGAAATAGCCATTTAACGCCATGGAAAACAAAAGACAAAAAATCGAAATCGCTGATATTTTCAGACGGTTTGAATCAGATTATTATCAGCAGTACTATATGATCCACGAACAGACGAAGGCATTCAATGCTATTATAAATTGCCGGTCACAGGAATTGGGCGGACATACTCTGAAGTGTAATAACTGCGGATATGTTCAGCATGCTTACAACTCTTGCAGGAACAGGCATTGTCCTAAATGTCAGTATCTGAAACAGGTTGTATGGGTTGATAAACTTAAAACCAGGATATTACCGGTAAAATATTTTCATGTTGTTTTTACAATCCCTGCCACGATGCACAAATTGTTTTATACTAACCAGAGTATATGTTATGACCTGCTTATGAAATCTGCATCACAGGCAATACTTAAAGCTGCTGAGAATCCCCGTTTTCTTGGAGCTAAAACCGGCTGTATAGCTATCTTACACACTTGGGGACAGGCTCTCACATACCATCCTCATGTTCACTTGTTGGTACCTGCAGGCGGATTTGATAACGACAACATTGAATGGATACAATCTGAGAAGAACTTCTTTGCTCCCGTAAAGGTTCTTTCATCCCTTTTCAGGGGAATATTTGCAGAGAGCATTTACAAACATGCGGCCGAACTTATACCCTCTGACAATAGTGAAAAAATAGATATCACTTTTCTTAGAACCCTTATATATAAGACCACTTGGAATGTATTTGCCAAGCCTGCATTACGCACTGCTGAGAATGTGATAGAATATCTGGGCCGTTATACACACAGGGTAGCCATATCAAATGCCAGGATAGTGGATCTGGTAAAAGACCAGGTACACTTTAAATGGAAAGATTACAGGCAAAACGGAATGACAAAGATCATGAAGATCAAGGCAGTGGAATTTATCAACCGGTTCATGATGCATGTACTGCCCTGTGGTTTTTATAAGATACGATACTATGGAATCTTTGCCAATAAACTCTGTAATAATCTGCTGGATACATATCTTGCGTTGAATGACAAAGAGATGAATCTCTCTGCACTCGAAGGGAAAAACTGGCAGGAAATAGTACAGGACACATTTGGTTATGATCCATTTCATTGTAAGAAATGTAAAACGGGAATAATGTTCCTGAGCATCAATATTGTGGCTGAGCCACGGGCTGCATGACAGGTACTACCAAAATGTTCTTTGATATAATATTATCCTTTATAAAAGTGTAAATCTTCAATGAGATAGGTATGTCCGCTAGCTACATGTAAATTGATTATTATGTATTTGAGAGGGTTAAAAAATAGGCTGTTTAATAAGAAAACTCCACGCTTGATCAATATTGTTAAGAACCCACCCGATAGAACGCCCATAGGAATGCTCGGCTTAGTCCAACTCAGTTTTATACACAATCTTATTTAGTCGCTATCTGGACAGGTGGATAATTTTTTATTTCTACCTTTAGGGGTAACCTGTAATAAAACTGTGTATAAAACACTATTTAGTTA